>JBEKDR010000004.1:0-119061 GCA_050014255.1 Bacteroidales bacterium
AATTCGACAGCAGGATCAAGTGTAAGTTTTTTCTTGGCAATGACATATTGCGGATATAATTTTCGCAAATCTGAACATTTTATGTTGAGTTTTGCAAGATGTGAGAGGAAAAGTGCTATTCCAACCAGGGCATCTCTGCCACAATGCAGTTCGGGATAAATAACTCCTCCATTACCTTCTCCACCTATAATTGCATTTCTTTTTTTCATCTCCTCTACAACATTTACTTCCCCTACAGAAGCTGAGTAATGCCTGCATCCATATCCGGTAGTTACATCTTTCAGGGCTTTTGTCGAAGACAGGTTAGATACAGTATTCCCGGGAGTATTTTTAAGGACATAATCTGAGACTGAAACAAGGGTGTATTCTTCACCAAACATTGTTCCGTCTTCACAAACAATTGCAAGACGATCAACATCGGGGTCAACGACAAAACCAATATCGGCTTTCCCCTTGACTACAAACTCTGAAATATCTTTAAGGTTTTCCGGCAGTGGTTCAGGATTGTGAGCAAAATTACCATCAGGAATTGCATTAAGTTCAATAACCTTCTCAACACCCAGAGAACTAAGCAGTTGTGGCAGAATAATTCCTCCGACTGAGTTAACACAATCAATGGCAACAGTTAATTGTGCATTCTTAATCGCTTTTATATCAACAAGTTTTAAATCGAGAATCAGATCAATATGCTTCTTGCCCCAGGTATCATCCTGTTCAAGCGATCCGGTGAGATTGTTCGAAATAAAATTAAAATCTTCACTGGCAGCAATTTCAAGTACTTTAATCCCATCCTGCGCTGACAGAAACTCCCCTTTCTCATTAAGCAATTTCAGGGCATTCCATTCAGCAGGGTTATGGCTTGCAGTAATAATAATTCCTCCATCAGCATGTGTCCCGGTAACAGCGAGCTCTACCGTGGGCGTCGTCGCCATTCCCAGATCAACAACATTAATTCCCAGGCTGCGCAGAGTGGTAATTGCCAGGCTATTTACCATACTTCCTGATTTACGGGCATCGCGACCCACAATTACTTTCAATCCATTTTTTTTATGTCTTAGCTGAACCCAGGTCCCGAATGCTGCAGCGAATTTTACAATATCTACCGGAGACAGACTTTCTCCCGGTTTCCCGCCAATGGTCCCCCGTATACCTGAAATTGATTTTATTAATGCCATATCGATAAGGTTTTCAGACTTACAAAGGTGCAAAAAAATCATCAAATCATTATATCACCAAATACTTGTATCTTTGCACGCTGATAATTAATTGATATGGAGAACAGAAAAGCTGTTGGAAAACACGTTAGAAAGTATGATAAACCTGTAGCAAGTGATGCAAGAAGTCTGAAAGGGAATAAGGACAATAAAAAAGAAATCGGATTACTCAGGCTTAACAGGTTTATTGCCAACAGCGGAGTCTGTTCAAGGAGAGATGCTGATGAACATATAAAAAACGGACTGATATCAGTTAATGGTCACATAGTGACAGATTTGGGAACAAAAGTCAGATATGATGATGATGTCAGGTTTAAAAATAAAAGACTCTCGGCTGAAAAAAAGGTATATATACTTATGAATAAGCCAAAAGATTATGTTACGACCGTTGAAGATCCGCATGCTGAACATACTGTTCTTGAACTTATCGGAGACAACTGTCCTGAAAGAGTCTATCCTGTAGGGCGGCTTGATAAGGCAACAACAGGAGTCCTTCTGCTCACTAACGATGGCGATCTTGCAGGAAAACTCACTCACCCAAAGTATAAAAGAAGAAAGATATATCATGTCTTTCTCGACAAGTCTGTAACCAAAAATGATCTTTTTAAGCTGACTGAAGGCATTGAGCTCGATGGTATTACGATTGTTGCGGACGCAGTATCTTATGCTGATCCTGAGGATAAAAGCCAGATTGGCATAGAACTTCACTCCGGGCAAAACAGAGTCATCCGCAGAATGTTTGAGACACTTGGCTATAAAGTTAAAAAGCTCGATCGGGTATATTTTGCCGGGCTTACCAAGAAGAATGTCCAGCGGGGAAAATGGCGTTACCTTAACGACGAGGAGGTAAGTATGCTTAAGCGGGGAATATTTTAATCATTTAAGATGAGTCACAGATCAGGTTTTGTCAATATTCTGGGGAATCCTAATGTCGGTAAGTCGACAATAATGAACGCACTTGTCGGCGAAAAACTATCTATTATTACATCAAAGGCTCAGACTACACGTCATCGTATAATGGGAATTGTCAATGGGGAGGATTTTCAAATAGTCTACTCTGACACGCCCGGTATACTCAGACCTCAATACAAGCTCCAGGAGACAATGATGAACTCTGTCAATTCAGCCCTTTCTGATGCTGATATGATTCTCTATGTCACCGATGTAACGGAACGCAGTGCTGACGAAGGAGAATATATTGATAAGATTAAGAAATCAGGAATTCCGGTAATCATAGCAGTAAATAAGGTTGACCTCACAAATCAGGACGATCTGGAAAAAATTGTAGAATCATGGCATCTTGCTTTTCATGACTCACCAGTTATCCCCATTTCTGCACTTAAAAAATTTAACCTCGATTCTCTTCTTAATGCAATTCTGACAAAACTTCCTGAGAGCCCTCTTTATTTCCCGAAAGATCAGCTCACAGACAAATATGAACGGTTTTTTGCTTCGGAGATCATTCGCGAAAAAATCCTTATAAATTATAAAAAAGAGATCCCCTACTCCGTTGAGATAGAGATCGAAAATTTTAAAGATGAAAAGGACATTATCAAAATAAGGGCGCTAATTCATGTTACACGCGACAGCCAGAAAGGAATAATAATCGGACACAAAGGAACGATGCTGAAACGAGTAGGAACTGAAGCCAGGCATGATATGGAAGATTTTTTCAGGAAGAAGGTTTTCCTTGAATTATATGTAAAGGTAACTAAGGACTGGAGAGATAAACCACTGATACTTAAACGATTCGGTTATCAATAGGATAAAAAGATAAAATAATTTATGAGTAGAATAGTTGCAATAGTAGGCAGACCAAATGTTGGGAAATCGACACTTTTCAACAGGCTTACCGATTCAAGGGAAGCCATAGTTGATGAAGTAAGCGGAGTTACCCGCGATCGCAACTATGGAATTTCACACTGGAATGGAATAGATTTTTCGGTAATCGATACCGGAGGATATGTTCAGAACTCTGATGACATATTCGAAGAAGAGATAAATAAGCAGGTTTTACTTGCCATCGAAGAGTCGGATCTCATCCTGTTTATGGTCGATGTAACCTGTGGTATTCATGAACTGGATGCATCAGTAGCCTCACTTCTCAGAAGAGTAAACAAGAAAGTACTGCTTGTTGTAAACAAGGTCGATAATGGAGAAAGACTGATGGATGCCAGTGAATTCTACAACCTGGGGCTTGGCGATTATTTCCCTTTAAGCTCCATGAATGGCAGTGGAACGGGAGAATTGCTCGATGAGGTTGTAAAAAGTCTGCCGGAAGAAGAGCCGGGGATTATGCCTGACCTACCAAGAATTGCCATCGTCGGACGGCCAAATGTCGGCAAATCATCCCTTGTAAATTCTCTTCTAGGAGAAGAGCGGAACATTGTCACTCCAGTTGCAGGGACTACACGTGATTCAATATATACAAGATATAACAAATTTCAGCACGATTTTCTCCTTGTCGATACGGCAGGGCTGCGTAAGAAGGGAAAAGTAAGTGAGGATATTGAGTTTTATTCAGTGATGCGGGCTGTTAAAACCATTGAGAATTCAGATATTTGTCTTCTGCTTATTGATGCGACAAGAGGAATTGAGGCTCAGGATCTGAATATCATGTCGCTTATTCAAAAGAATAACAAAGGCATGATTGTTCTGGTAAATAAATGGGATCTCATCGAAAAAAATAATAACACAACTATCATTTTTGAGGATGATATAAGGGAGAAAACGGCTCCTTTCACTGATTATCCCATTCTGTTTATTTCCGCAATTAATAAACAAAGGATTCATAAAGTGCTTGAACTGATTGAACAGGTAAATCAGAACAGGAACAGGAAAATAAGTACATCTCAATTAAATGAGGTGATGTTGCAGATTGTTAAGAACAATCCGCCCCCGGCATTAAAAGGCAAATATGTTAAGATCAAATATGTGACACAGCTTCCGATTTATACTCCTGCTTTTGCATTTTTTTGTAACCTTCCCCAGTATGTGAAAGAACCGTATAAAAGGTATCTTGAGAACAGGATGAGGGAGAAATTTGAATTTACAGGTGTGCCTATAAGGATATTTTTCAGAAAAAAATGATCATATTTGGTGTGGTTTTTGTTCATAAAATATTGTTGACTTAAAAACCATGAAAAAAACAAGATATCTGTTTTTCATAATTATTTGCTTTCTTATTCTGGTTTCATGCCATAAAGTACAGCAATTGTCTTCAGTTCCACATATTGAATATACCAGTTTTACTATTTTTGATACCACAGATATTCTTGGCAATAATTCAAAGGGTGGAAGATTAAAATTCCATTTCGAAGACGGTGATGGCGACGTGGGGCTGGATGCTCCAACGGGAGATCAAACTGATTCCACAAATTTATTTTTCACGCTTTTCAGGAAAGAAGGAGGAGTCATGTTGCCTGCCCCTGATAATGACCCGTTAAAACCATCAGCGTACAGGATTCCTTATATGGAGAGGTTAGGGCAGAACAAAATAATGAAAGGGACAATATCAGTAACTTTTCTTTATCTGTTTTATTCTCCTGCTGATACAATAAGATATGATTTTTATATTAAAGACAGGGCTCTGAATGAGAGTAATGTTGCGTCTACAAGTGAAATTGTGCTCTCTGCAAATAATACTTATAAATAGTCTTTTCAGACTTTCACCCCCATCAAAAGAACATCATCAACCTGATCATAGGAACCTTTCCAATCGAAGTAGAATTTCGACATGACATCCTTTTGTTCATCCATCGGCAATCTTGATATCTGCTCAATCATTCTTTTTAACCTTGCTATTTTCAGCTTTTTGCCGTCTGGCCCTCCAAACTGGTCAGGCAGCCCGTCAGAGAACAGGTAGATAGTATCACCTTCCTTAAGGTAATACTCCTGATCATCGAAGAATTTCTCAATTACCGATTCGCCACCAACCGAAGATCTGTTGCCTTTAATATAAAACGGCTCACCATCAAGTACAAGAATGACCGGTCGCATGGCAGAAGCGAATCTTATATGGCGTGTTGAAAGACTGAACTCGCAAACCACCATATCCATACCGTCATTTGAGACACCTAGTTCCACATTCTGGTTAAGTGTGGAGAAAATCTGTTTATCGAGAAGACTAAGAATTTCAGATGGTTTTGAGATTCTCTTTCTGGTTACGATATCCTGAAGAAGTGTGGATCCAATCATCGACATGAATGCACCCGGAACTCCATGTCCTGTAGAATCGGCACAGACCAATATAAACTTATCCTCTTCAAGTTTATCGAACCAGTAAAAATCACCACTCACTATATCCCTTGGGTAGAACATGATAAATGCATCCTTAAATGTATCTTTCAGTTTGTTTATATCAGGTAAGATACTTGTTTGTATCCGCTTGGCATAGTTTATACTATCGGTGATCTCGATGTTCTGAAGTTCTATTTCTCCCTTCTGTTTCATTACTACACTGGTTCTGGCTGCAAGTTCTTTTTCAAGGTAGTCCTGAATTTTCTTCTGCGATTTATCCCTTTCACGTATAATCAGAATTACCGTACCAATCAGGAGAGCTATTTCTGACAGGATTGCCCACCATGTTCTATAAAAAGGTTTTTTGATAAATATAGAGAAAGATACCGGAGCTCCCTTTGAAAGGCCATCTTCATTTACAGATATCAGGCTGAACTTGTACTTACCGTCACCCAGGCTGTACAATGCTTCCCGCGAAGTGGTCATCTTGCTCCAGTCGAGATCAAAGTTTTCAAGAAAGCTGCTGTAATAAACTTTCTCCGGTGCGTTGAAATTAATACCTGAATATAAAACTTTGATCTTATATTTCTTATATGGCAGTACAAAAGATGGTCGATAAGAATATGAGATATCATTTATTTCTATTGTATTAATACTATTAAATGGACCGATTGAACTTTTTTTGTCCTTTAAACGATCGTATATTATTAATCCTTCAGTTGTTCCGATAAAGATTTTTTTGTCAGCCGATTCAAACATACCGTTCGTATTGCTTACTCCGTTTTTTGCAAAATCTGCTCCAAAAATCCTTACATTTCCGGTTTTGGAATTGAACCTTGAAAATCCTTTATTATGACCAACCCATATATTGTCTTCCTTATCGGCCAGAATACTGTAACAGAAATTCGACATCAAATCATTAGCCCTGGTAATCGCAGAAACAGAGTCTTTGAGGAATCTGAATATACCATTACCTTCAGTTGCAGCCCATATTGCTCCTTCTTTTGTTTGTGTAAAGGAGACTATCTTGTTCCTGTAACTACCCGACATGGTGGCTTTTCCTGCCGTAACATTAAAATCGCGATCAATCTTATATAACTTATCACTCTCAGTACCAATATAACTTATTCCACTACTGGTAAGCAAAATTTTATTAATACTGTTATGAGGAAGTCCATCATTGATATCGAATTTCTTCTTCGTATTCCCTTTTTTATCCAGAACAATAACGCCATTGGTTGTTGCCAGCCAGATATTCGCCGAATCCAATTCAATATCTTTGATATCATCAGCACCTGTATCGCCTGATCTGTAAAACTGCCTTACAGATCCGGAGTTATTTCTGACAAACAGACCTTTTCCCCCGGTTCCTATCCAAAGGTTCTTTTCATTATCGAGATAAAAAGATTTAATATCAGCGTGTCCAATCTGATTGGTAAGATCAGTGAATGAAAGAGACTTGCCTGCAACGAGGTTAAAAATGTGAAAACCGACCGGTGTGCCGAGAATGTAATTGCTATCAAAATTTTTAATATAAAGAATATTGTTTTCCTGTGAATTCTTCCCTGGTGAATAATAACTTAAAGAATTGGATGCCAGCATAGAAATTCCTTCTCCATATAATCCAAACCAATAATTTCCTTCAATATCCTGGAATACTGTTTTTACATTATTTCCGGCCAGTCCCGAATTGATATCATAAAATTTCACCGGGTTTACCTTTTCATAATTATCGGACATATCAAACTGAATCACTCCCGAATCGAAAGTGGAAACCCAGAAAGATCCTGCTGAACCTGCAGTTACTGATTGAACTTTCAGTGAATTGAATTCCGGATGGTCAGTGAAACGCGACAAATCGTAACCTTTACCGGATATTTTCAATTGAAATAACCCATAATCGTCAGTTCCAATAATAAACCTGGAACCATCACCAATCTTATGTATCGAAGTAACACCGTAAGAATCTAATCCTTCAATTACCTTTATGACTGAAATTGAATCTTTTCCCAGTCTGCAAAACAGCAGATTCTCCTGGGTCCCAATAAGCAAATTCCCTGTATTGGTAAAAGAAGCCGAAAGCAAGACCGGTTCAACAGAGATAGAGTACTTATGCACTTCTCCGGGTTTCGACGGATCTATTGAAAAAATTGTTTTACCCTGTGTAATTATATAAATCTGGCCATCAGGTCCTTCAATAAGCTCACTTATGCTTTTTGTATTTGAAACAGGAACAGAGATCAATTTATTTTCTTTCTCATATAGAACTGCTCCATCACTGCAACCGAACCAAAGTGTTCCCAGTTTATCTTTAAGGCATTTTGTAGGGTATCGGCCGACTGAGGAATCAGGATATTGAACCGGAAAAAAATTATAACCATCGAATCTGCTAAGTCCGTTAGCAGTTCCGACCCAGAGGAATCCGTTATCTGACTGGATAATGGTGTAAACATAGCCGTTGGGGATATTCCTCTCAGTTCCATAATTAACAAAACTGAAAATCTGACCACTTGATAATGATGAGAATAAAAATAAGGACCCAATGGTGCTGATTAATACTTTAAAATTGATATTAAATCTCATTCCAGGCTTCACTTATTTCTTTGGCTTTACTTTCTCAATACCTATTTTACCCTGATATACCGGCACACCTCCAATAGGTGAACTAAAGAACTTGACTGCATCTCCGCGCTGGTTTTCCAGCTCAATCACCACATTATTGTTTTTAACTAGCTCATCCTGTCTTTTATGAAATTGAAAGTCAAGTGAAGAACCCACTTCCTGAGGTTCAATAGGGATATTGGATTTAACCCAGTTATCCTCACCAGAGACAGGTACAGATATGCCTTGTTTGTATCTTGATACTACTAAAATCGTACCATCATCATCCCAGTCAAAGTTACTTTGCCTGATATATACAATTCCGGTATCAATATAAGGATATATGTGCGAAACACTCTTAAAATCATTCCACATCCTGAAATGATAGGCATAGGTAAATGCATTGGCTCCTTCAATCGGGATATTGTTATCAGGATCACTGCTTAGAAAATACCTGAAAAGATTTCCATCGTCACCACTTATTCCTTCGCACACAATTTTGAATATATAACTGTTCCATTTTGTATTAAAATCCCCTTCTGAAGGATTAAACGGCCCGAAAGTATAATATTTGTTATCGTATTTTGCCTCGTTGCCAAAAATCTTGGACGCCAACAAGTTACCTGATTTGTAATTTAATCCTTTCAACAGGCCTCTGGATTCCTCATTTTTTTCAGGATCAACACCTTTGCCGCCATAAACGGAAAACTTGGTTTTAGTATCAAATTCGCCCTGAATTTCATCATATTCACCTCCGCAATCAGGGTCAAAAACTCTTATATACAATGGTTGAGTATAATCCTTAAGGATGCTAAAGAAAAATACCTGGTAAAAACAATCATCACCCCAGGATGTCTTTCCATCTTTTCCAAAAGTCACAAGAAACGGGATATTTTCATCTTTCCCCGGAACAGGTTGCCCGGACAATCTGACAAACATCGGAAACCCAAGTAAAAAAACGAGAAGGAATAATTTATATATCGGGTTTTTCAATTTCATTAACGCCAAATTTAGTTATTTTCAGTATCAAGGCTTAGGGAAAACAATAATATTTTTCGAAACACATGCCTCCCTCGCACTGGCCCCTGGTTCCGGTTCCGCTGATACAATAAGCTGAATATTGTATGTTCCGGGTTTGCGGTAACTCTTAGGAACCTCCTTCCCCACAGCTACCGTTTCATCGCCAAAGTTCCAGTAGTACCTTGATATTTTCCAACCGGGAAGATTGGTGCTGTCAGCACTTAAAGTTATATTCTGATTTGTTCCAATCCTGTCAGGTGCTGAAATATAAGGTTGTTCGATCTCATTTACTAGAATAGTTTCAGACTTTTCATTGTAGGTCACCTGTTTTGTAATCAGGTTCACCACATCGAGTTGAACCGTGTAAGTTCCGGGACTATCAAAACAATGCTCAACAACCGGACCGGTGCCCTTGTTCCCATCACCGAAGGTCCATTCATACCTGAAAGGCAGTGTATCATATTTTACTGCATTCTCCTCAAAGAAGCGATAGCAGTAATTGTTCTCGGCTAATGTATCGCATGTCGCCTTTCTTATGATCGTCGATGTGAACTCGTAGATATCATCTTCCCTGCGACGATTTGAAGAAAAATAACCTTTTTGAAGATCGGGTTCTGCGACAAAAGCGAAATCATCTGCGGCGGAATTGATTGGCTCAGGCAATAGGACAGGGTCATCCCACGAACCATTACTTAATGATGTATAATAAACATCAAGTTTACCAAAACCACCGGGCCTGTCAGACGTAAAATACAATCTGCCCGATGGATGCATATACGGATAGTTTTCAGCTCCTGAGGAATTCACTTTAGGTCCAAGATTGACAGGTGTGGACCATTCGCCGTTAATTAATTCGCAGTAGTACAGGTCAGATCCTCCATTGCCTCCCGGCATATCTGATGCGAAAAAAATGTACTTTCCATCTTTACTTATTGATGGTTGACCAACATCATACTGTGGATCATTATATTTAAAGGGGCGTATAGAAACCAGATCCGTGCCTGAAAGTTCTGCAATAAATATTCCGCTGTGATTTCTGAATTTTTTATCGTCTGCCATCTTCCCTGTTTCAACTTCACTGGTAAAATAAACTGTTTTACCGTCCGGTGCCAAACATAACGGACCATTATTGAATTTATTACTACGTTCGCTCTTCAATGCAACCGGCTTATTGAATCCGGTGGTATCTTTTCTTTCAGCCAGATAAATATTATACAGACGGCGGCCATCAAAAGAAGTACGATCTTCAAATCCGCTGAATCGCCGGTCGGAACAGAATAGGATGCCATCTTTTACAATAACTGGAGATATATTGTTGAAACCGTTTATGTTAAATGGCATTCTTTTTACCTCATAAACGGAAGGCTGCTGTCCCCTTGTCTGTAAGGGAACTAACTGTATCAGCAAAAATATTGTTATGATATAAAAAACTCTCTTACCCATTATTAAAAATACCTTGGATTAGCTGCGCTGACTTTATAGCCGAATTCATAACGTATAATAAATTCACTCGATCCGCTTGAAAAGTTGCTCATACGTCCCACGCCTACCGGATTGTCGTATGAGAAACCGATCATAAGCTGAGGATTAAGCTGAACCTGAAGAATTCCTACGGCGACCTGTTCTGATGTTCTCCACGAACCTCCAACCCAGATAAGGTCTCCAAAAATGAAATTGCCGTTTATATCAAACTGGGTAAGCTTTTTTGTCTTATCCAGGGAATAATCAATCAGAACCGAAGGCTTGAACTTGAATGCATCCGTGAATTTAATCAGGCCTCCCCCAGAAAAGATAATATCATACTCATTAACGCTGTGATGAACCTCAACAGATCCTGTCGAAATATTTTTCCTGTAATTCAGGAAAGCCGGAATAGAAGCTCCCGCAAATAATTTATCGCTGTAGTAGTATATACCTGCGCCAAAGTTGGGAAGAAAATATGGTTTGTCATTTGCTGAAAATACCGGATCATTAGGCGTTGTAGTGGCTAATCCGTTGTAATTGGTGTTTGACCTGTCGAATCCTCCCTTTAATCCGAATGAAAGCTTACCGGTTCCAAGACTTATCCGGTAAGCATAGCTGGCATAAATACTTTGCGATTTAGTAAATCCAAATTGCATGAACTGTGCCATTAAACCAAGTCCCACCTTGTCATTTTTAGTAGGAGCATTAAGAGAAAGCGACTGAAAAACCGGAGCGCCCTGTATACCCATCCATTGCAACCTGTAGGATAAGAATGTGCTCAAAGCACCACGTGATCCTGCATAGGCTGGATTGATCAGAAGTCCATTCTGAAGGTATTGGCTGTAGACAGGATATCCCAGGCTGATCGATGTAGAGTCAGGTTTTGCCTGCCCGGGAACACTTGTGAAAACCGATAAAAAGAAAAAAAAGAATATTAATTTAATTTTATTCATTTGTCGAAAATCACCATAAAGCCTTAATAATAATCCTGACATCAATATCTTTTAAGTACAATAAATCCGCTTTTCTTGAAAACCGGGCCGTTTGATTGTTTTGAAGTCACTTTCAGCATATAATAATATGTCCCTTCTGAAAGATCGAGCCCTTTGGAATTCTTACCGTCCCAGTCGGACCATTTCTGATTGTCCCGGTTAGAAGTTTTAAATACCTCCGTACCGGCTCCGTTGACAATGCTCAGATCCACATAATTATCATCCAGATTCAGGCCTTCAATAATAAATGTATTATTATATGCATCACCGTTAGGCGAGAATCCCTGAGGTATAAAGTCTTTTAATAATTCTACGGTTACCGAATCCGATAGTTTGCAGAGCCCTCGACTTACTGTCCACAAAAACGAATTATTCCCGACAGACAAATTCCTGACCGTTGTATTATATTTTGTTGTATCATCAATAGAGCTTGTCCCATTGTCAAGTACATCCCAGACTCCCGTTTCCCCTGTCAATGGTTGAATGGCATTCATATGGTAGATTTTCTCAATAGAATATATTATAGTATCGGGCCCTGCATTAATTGTGCTCGCCGGCAAGGGGTTGATTCCAATATCAAAAACATTCGAAGTACTTGTGCAGCAATCATTCAGGCCTGAAGTTACGGTTCGTTCATATTTTATTGCATTGAATAACGCCGGCGGCTGATAAGACGATGAGGTATTTGTTCCGGAAGCTGCCACCCAGTTTGCCCCGCCATCGGTGCTTTGCCACCAGAAATATTTATAGGTACCCGAACCTCCTGAGAGAGTCGCTCCTGTAATAGCAGCAGGTACAAGGCTGTAGCAAACTTTCGGATTGCCTGATATGATATTGTTTGTTATCACCGGAAGGACTGTCTCTGTTATTGAATTGCTGTTTACAATACAGGCGCCTGAAGTCACCTGCCTCTGATAATATGTTGTTGCTGTCAGTTGCGGCGGCGAATAATTTACTCCCGTGCCTGCGGTAGCAACAGGCGTAAATACAGAATTATCAGGGGAAGACTTCCACTGGTAGATATAACTTCCCGCAATACCTGTTCCGCCTGTAGCAGTAGTTCCCTGAAATGTACCAGGTTGCTGGTTATTACAAATAGTCTCGGTGGTTCCCCCTCCGGATACCGATATGCTATTATTTAAAATTGGTTTATGTACAATAATTTTTATAGAATTGCTGATATCAAAGCAGCCGGTTGCAATGTCCGGGGATAAGACGCTTCTTCTGTAACTGGTTGTATCAGTAAGTCCCGGTGGTTGATAATCAGCGCCTGTTGCTCCGGAAATAAGAGTCCATGTATGAAACTTTGAACTATCCTGCCAGCTATAGATATAAACTGTATTTCCTCCTGCCAGAGTTGGCGGTTTGGATCCTATAATATTTGCCGGTACAGTGCCGGAACAAATTGGCGGAACCGACGCAATAGTATTATTTGTTATGACGGGGAAATCTTTAAGGAGAACAGTATCACTGGTTGATACGCATACGTTGTCACTTCCCGAATAAACAATACGTCGAAAGATGTACTGGTTAAATGGAGTCCTCTGAGGCAGTTCTATCGGGTTATAACCGGTTCCGTTGCTTATACCCGGCGCTGTTCCCCATCCCGATCCATTAATGTTACTTTCCCATTTGAAGATGTAAGAATTATCGCCTCCTTTTAGCGGATCAGGAGAAGTGGAAGTACTTGAACCAATAAGATTGGTAAATGTCATGCCATAACATATATCCGGAGGAGAGTTAAGTATTTTATTATTTGCTATAGTATCAAGAACCGTGATCTTAGCAATTGCTGTTGAGTCAATACATCTCCCGGAGGTTACAGTTCGCCTGTACCATGATGTCTGGGTAAGTGCGGGAGGCGGAGTATATCCCTCTGCATTATGAGAATTTGCAGGATTTGCATACAAGCTGTTATTCAGGCTTACCTCCCAATTGAAAGAGTATTTGCCGTTACCGTCCTGCAACGTTGCCTTGGAAGTAAATGCCGGTGGATTTTGAGCAAAACATATAGTATCGGAATTCCCAACAATGTTATTTTTAATATAAGGCTGAACAATGATTTTAACAGATTTACTTATATCGACCAGAGGCGTAGGAGAATTGTCTGTAATGGTTCTCCTGAACCAGACAGTTGCAGTTTCAATTATTGCTGGAGTATAATTTGTTGGATCAGGATCATTGACGATGGTTGTCCAAACAGACTGGTCATAACTTTTTTCCCACATATAGGTATAAGGTCCGGTTCCTCCGACAGGAATAGTCCCGTTTAATTTTGGAGGTATCATGTTAGAACAGACTGAATCGATCTGATTACCCGTAACGGAAGAACTGATTGAGTTGAACAGAAAACCGTTCAAAACTGCTTTAAAGCCCACTCTCTGCTCACCTGTCCCACCTGCTGTTGCAGACGAAGGATAATCTCCCGGAAGGCCCCCACTCAGAACAGAAGTAATATTTCCTGTGGTGCTATTACTTACATATAAAAATCCACCGCCTCCTCCTGCACCTTCTCCAAAACCACCAGGATTATCACCTCCATTACCTCCCAACGCATAGAATGTCAAAGGTGTTGATCCATAGCTTTGTAATGAAAGTGCTATTGACCCACCACCACCACCACCGCCAGAACCTCCAGTAAGAACAGCCGTACCTCCTTCACCTCCATTTGCAATTATATTACCTCCATTACCGATTATAGTATCAGATACAATTAAAACTATTCCTCCTCCATTTCCACCAGAAGGTGAAAGGCCTGTCAGAGATGTAGATGCACCT
The DNA here is from genome assembly GCA_050014255.1 of Bacteroidales bacterium. Classification (GTDB taxonomy): domain Bacteria; phylum Bacteroidota; class Bacteroidia; order Bacteroidales; family VadinHA17; genus LD21. The sequence continues at coordinate 14,309 of JBEKDR010000004.1, forward strand.
CCCCCGCCACCGAAAAAAATCCGGTTAATAAATGAAGGAAAAGAGGGTTGTTCAGATTTAAACCCGCCCAAACCACCTGATTGAGGTGCTGTACAGGCGTTGTCTTCAGAACCACCTATTCCACCAGCCCCATGATTTGATCCTCCGCCACCACCGGAAAATCTTCCGTTGCCACCACCTCCGCTCGTAAAATTCGGACCCTGGCCTTTCGAATGCGATGGCGCCAGAAGCGTTCCAAAGTCATCATGAATTGCAATACCTTCTCCTTTGAATCCGGCATTAGTAAAACTTCGTGCATAGTAGTCAAGAATTGTTGTAGGAACAACCATCGCGCACCTGCCAATTCCAATTGTATCCTTACCACCCGTAAATCCACAATTTGATACATCAATATCTGCATTCAGCGTCAACGTTCTTCCAATGACAAGAGCCAGAACACCTCCTTTTTTTGTAGTGCTGTTCCATGGATTACAAAAAAGTTTGCCTGTCACAGTTGCATTGTTGTAATATGGCACTCTAACAATCTGAATATTGCCTTTTGGATCATAGGTATTGAGAAGATTATTTCGGAAGACAATTTCGTTTGTACCTCCGTTTACAGATTGAATAATCATAAATTCATGCAAACCGGGTTGCCCAAAAATACTTTGAATGTAACCATAACCTGTGGTTGGTGTTGTTATACCAACACCTTGCATCTGAATAACTAAAATGGTATCTGGTGCACTAAAACCGGTTACATCATCTACAATAACTCTGTCACTGGCAGGTATGCTAATTACATGCGCTGCCGGCTGATTAAGGTTCCCTGAAAGTTTTTTTTGAGAAAATAAGGCAGTACTGCTAAAACCAAGTATCAGCAAACAAAAAATAAGTCTTTTGCAATGGCGAAAAAAATTGCCGTTCATCATTCAGGTATCAGAACCGCTAATATAACTATTATCCTGAATATTTCTAATGATATATAAAAGAAGTTTGGAGTGACTAGAGTTAAAGCCCCTTTGGGGGGCAAAACTCTAGCCACCCGGTTTCTCAACCGTGTACAAAACCGGCAATTCAAAACAAAAAACAGAGCCTTTGTCAACCTCCGATTCAAACCAGATACTTCCGTTCGCACTCTCGATATATTTCTTTGCAATCGATAATCCCAATCCCATCCCCGAGGACTTGGTCGTAAAATTGGGCGTAAAAAGATTCTTTCTCAAACCATCAGATATACCCGATCCATTATCTGAAACTGAAACTACAACCTTATCGCTCTTTACCTCTATATTTAAAGTTATGAGGCCTTCCCGACCCTTTGGAATTGACTGTATCCCGTTTTTTATAAGATTTGAGAATACTCCGTTAAGCTGCTCTTTATCAGCATAAATAACAATTTTGCTTTCCCGGGGCCAGTGTACCCTGAAACTGACATTTTCAGTATTTTTAAAGAGTTCGAGAGTAATCCTGATCTGATCGAGGATATTAACTTCTGCCGGAGCGGTTTCCGGCATTTTTGCAAAAGTTGAAAAAGCAGCGGCAATAGATGAAAGATTATCAATATATTCAATCTGGTTTTTTGTAAAACGATCAAGAGTTTTATCAAAACCGGGAACCTTATCTTTCCATGATTTAAACAGCTGTTGAACATTTAATTTCATCGGAGTAAGCGGATTTTTTATTTCATGAGCAATTTGCTTGGCCATCTCCCTCCATGCATATTCCCTTTCAGAATTGGCAAGCTTATGGGCACTCTCCTCGATCTCATCAACCATCCTGTTATACTGTTTTACAAGCTCTCCGATTTCGTCATTTCCTGCATAAGCAAGATGTTCACTCTTTTTCCCCACGCCTACTGTAGCAATTCCCTTACTGAGCATTGAGAGCGGGGATGTCAGGCGCCCGCTTATGAAGACAGCGAGACTCATTGTTATAACGATAAGGAGCAACGTGAAATTAATAACGGCAACAATCAGGTTTGAAATCTCTTTTGCCAGAACGCTCTGCATCCTGAAATAGGGTAGATTCAGATAAGCGATAACTTTATTATCGGTGTTGAAAAAAGGTACATAAGCTGATAAATACTCAAGCTTACCGATTTTCTCTTTCTGATAATACTCACTTTTTCTAAAATGTGCCAGATTAGTAAATGCCATATTGTTAATTCGCTCACTGGTAAGATCCCGATCAAAAATCTCCTGTCGTGAAGTTGCGATGAGGAATCCGTTGGTATTATAAAGATTAATGTCGGTATTAAAAACATTCGAAAGCTTTATCAGCAATTCATTCAGTGATGAATAACCGCTTCCTTTCCAGTCAGGTGTAATATACTTTTCCATTGAAAGCTTACTATCGAGCTCTATATATACCGAGTTAAGCTTTTCCTTAATATTTTCATAATGCTTTGTTTTATATTGCCCTATTGTAATATAAGCAACAACTATCCCTATAAGAATAAAAGAGGATAGAAGTATTACTATATAGGAAAGTTGCAGCTTCTGCCGGAAATTAAAGATTTTCATAATCCTGACAACCGGCCTCCTGAGCATCAGAATGATCGCGTTTGAAAAGAAAAGGATAAAAGCAAAGAGGTATGCAAAGGAGATGATTATATCTCCAAATGTGATTTCCGGCCTTGTTATTATTACGGTAGCATTCCCGTTTTTATAAAGTACATGTTTGAAGCCATCCGTTCTGAAAATCCTGTAATCTGAAAACTTATCGACATATTCAGCATCAGTTTTATCATATGGGAAACCCTCTGTTCTCAGAACCAGCTCACCATTAATATACTTGGCAAAAGAGTAATCCTTCAATCCTGCATATTCATGGTATTTTTTATCAAGAAGCAGCTCCGAATAGCCAGGCTGGAAAATGTTTGGATCACTATATAGTTCAATGAACAAACCATTTGTTTTGTTCTTTACTGATTTATAATACAACCTGCCAAGATAATCGGATCTGCCTCCCTGGTTATCAAGAAAATAAAAATTGGTGCCGGTCAGTCTGTGCCCGTCTCTTTTAATACGTTCATCAAAAAAACTAAAGCAGTTCTGAGACCGCTCACTGCCAGCGCCAATTTGTATAGGCTGATCATTATGGCACGGGATAAGGCTAAAATGATAATTTTTCCAGAATCCTGTAAAATAATTATCCTCAACGTAATTTGATATTTTTTCCACATTATCCTTATAGAAATGTTCAACCTTCATCATATTTGCGAGAGAAGTATCCTTTTCAATTAAGGGATATAGATCAAGTAAAAGATGTTCAGCTTCAGGGTCATTTTCAGTTGAAAAGGAGACTGCCTGTATCTTAAGATTTTCAGTTATCTTCTTTTCTGACAGGATGGTAATAAAATACAGAAAATAGACCGCTGAAATGAGAGAAAAAATAACAGTTATACTTAATGGACCAAGATTTTTATTAGTTGACAGCCATGTACTTACAACCAGAACAAAATAAATAATTGCCAAAGGGATCAGAGTTCCGGGCTTGTTAAAGAAAAATAGTACCGGAACAACTAATGAGATGATTATAGAAAAGAGAACTGTTCCTGTACTGAATAGTCTCACACTTTGAAATATTTTAAACAGATAGAGCACAGGAACCAGCATAAGCAGGAAAACTGAAACAAACCCCGCGATGCTGAACATATTCAATTCCAGTACTTTATAAGTTTCAAAGTTTATATTTGAGGTCGCAATAAGCTCACTTAGAATCCACTGAAATAAGCATAAAATCAGAGCTCCGCCCATAAGAAAAACAGAGAGGAATAGATAATTTGCAATTCCCTTGCTCTTCTTTTGCTCCCTGACCGGAAAATGACGGTAAAGAATTGTGGAAAAAGCTGAAACAAGAATACCTAACACTAACAGGTGACCCAAAGACGGGATAAGCTGGTTCAGGGAAAACCTGTATGGAGAAAAAAGTTCAGTCTGAAAAACAGACAGAGGCTTCCATGTGAAAAGAATAAACAGGTAGACAAGCGCAAAAACAACCAGTGCAAAACCTCCGGCTATCAGACCTTTTCCCTTACTCGCAAATAATTTAACTAATCCGAAAGTAAGGAAAATAATAAGAACAAATGCACCTGCCCACAGGCATAACGGAATAAGCATAAAAGAGGTATTCCCTTTGACTGCAGGGAATACGAGGGAAAAGAGGAAATCGCCTTTTTTGTCAAATATGTGGAATCCGGAAGCATTTTTGTCGGTATCCAGATCAACGTTTCCGGGTATCCTGAATTCCTTTTCGAACCCGCTTTTAATGATATTATTCTCAAAACCGTAGTCGGTATGTATTCTAAGCAAACCAATTACCTTCTCATTTCCGGCCTGAACAATTTTTGTAAGAAACCATCCATTCTGTAAAAAAACGAATGGTTTGTTATAAAGCGAATCAATAAATACCGGAGGTACGTCAAACTCATTATCCGACCAGTAGACAAGTTTATTGTCAAAATATTCAAGAATACTGATCCTGTTTCCTTCTGCTACTTTAAAAAGGTCATTTCGTGAAATTGTATCATTATCATTTTCTTTTGCCAGAACGGGCCGGATGGAATTGAGGCAATCTTCCATGATCGTTTCTTTTGCACCCAGAGTTTTGTTAAACATCTTCGTTCTGAAATGATACTCAAAATCGCTGAAATAAACTTTTTCAGAGGCAAGAGCCAGAATTATGAATACAAAAGTCAGAATGGAAAGAAATATAGTATAACGATTGGCTCTCATAATATAATAATCAAAGCTTATTCATGATGATAGGGTTCTCCTTTGATAATTGTAAATGCCCTGTAAAGCTGTTCAAGAAACAATAATCGTACCAGCTGATGCGGATAAGTCATTTTTGACAGGGATATTTTATAGTCGGCTCTGGAATAAATAGTTTCGGAGAAACCCCAGGCACCGCCGATAACAAACACGATCCTTTTTTTTGGAAGGAAAAACATTTTTTCCAAAGCTCCTGAAAATTCTATTGTCCGTAACTCCTTCCCTCTTTCATCAAGTAAGATGATATAATCGCCTTCAGAAACTGATTGAATGATTTTTGCAGCCTCTTTAATCTTTTGTTCCTGTACAGGCATATTCTTTGTATACTTTACATCAGGAAGCGTAATTACGTCAAAAACAGCATATTTTCTTATACGGTTTGTATAAAGATCAATTAACTCTTCAATATGTTTATCGGTTGTTTTACCAGTCTGCAATAATGCTATTTTCATTATTTTTTAGTGCGATTTTTTTCTTTTAAAACTGCATTCACTCATTTACAAAAATATAATTAATAAAGCGTGCTTGCAATTCTATTTCTATAGTTTCGGTAACCTAAGACAAAGTGGTGAAAAAGACGCTCCGGTTATCTTGAACGAATCTCTTTTCGCATAAAAGAAACATATGATAAGGCAAAACATACCACGGTGGCTGCTATGAGCCCGGTAAGCTGAGGCCAAACGAGCATTATACTCTGTCCAAGAGGCAGCAGGCCGGGAATGGCTCCCTGTAACTGTTCCATACTCAATGGGCCCAGACTATGAACTGAAGGCATAAGGAGAGTGGTTGTAGCTTCATTATAAAGTCTGCCGGGCTCAATTCTTAACAAGTTTAATACGAATTTTTGATAATCAATAAGTTGCTGCAGAGAAGCATTGCCTGATGGCAAATTGGCTTTGGAAATCAAATTAACAATCAAATGATAGAATACTGTGAAAAACAACCATATTGCAATACATGCCAGAGCAGAAGTAGCCGTCTGACGGAATTGTATAGAAAGCAGAATCGATAAGTTCAACCAGAATGCCACGTATAAGATACTGACTAAGATGAAGAAAACAACTCGTAAAAACTCTTCTGCTGTCGGGGGGATTCCGATTGCAATAAGACCAAATCCCATTACAAGAAAACCCAATGCAAAAAACATAATGCTGATTACTATCAGAGCAGCCAAAAACTTAGCATTTAGCAAATAGTCCCGGTGAATAGGTTGAGCCATGATGCGACTGAGAGTCCCCCTGTTCTGTTCTGAATTGATAGCATCAAATCCCAGGCTGATACCAAGTAAAGGGCCCAGGAAACTGATAAATACGGTGAATGAAGGCAACGAACCATCCGACAGAGTAAACAAATTCAGAAAAAGGAAGGTGCTGTTATGGCCAGGTGTCTCCACAACCTTATTTATATTAGTTAAAGCTGTGTACAATGAGCCGAAGCAGGTAAGTGCTATTATGGCTATCAATATATTAAAACGCCAGCTTTTTATATGGTCTGAAATTTCCTTATTTACAATTACGAAGAACGGATGTGTGTATTCTTTTTCGTGTTGAGCCCTTGTCTGCATCTTATTCATGATTTAAATCTCCTTCGAAATAACGGTTATAAATCTCATCGAGTCCGTATTCTTTCTTATGCAAAAAGCTTAATCCGGCACCCGATCCGATAATTACTCTTGCTATGTCGGGAGTAAGGTCACAGGAACAACCAATGCGAACAACATTATTTATTACATTAGTTGAAATTACACCCTGAATGTTTTTCAATTGCTCCGCTAACCGATCCATATTTTCAGTAACTTTTGAATAATCGACATTATCAAAAGAATCCGGAGAGATCCCTGCTTCAATCATAAAAGTCTCATCAGAGAATAATTTTGCCGATAGAGTAGAAATGTCACCTTCAGCTAATAATTTACCATTAACAAATAATCCGACCCTGTCACAAATTTTCTGAACCTGGTGCAGATGGTGTGAAGAAAGAACCACTGTAAGCTGCTGTTCCTTTTTTAATTTTAAAATTAATTCCAGGAATTCCTGCACTCCTCTGGGATCAATGCCCAATGTTGGTTCATCAAGGATTATTACTTCAGGGTTTTTAATCAACACATCTGCTAATCCAAGACGCTGACGCATCCCGCGTGAATATTTGCCGGCTTTTTTGTCGATGTCTTCAGACAAGCCCACCCTGCTCAGAAGCTCTCTGGCCTTTTGACCGGCCTCTTTGGCTGATATCTGATTTAACCTGGCAGTATATATCAGGTTTTCCAATCCGGTGAGATCGTCATAAAAGCGGATATCTTCAGGAAGATAGCCAACTTTTCTCTTTACTTCAATAGGATTCCGTGTGGAATCAATATCACATATTTTTACCTGGCCGGAAGTTGGTTCTGTCAATCCCAGCATCATAAGGATTGTAGTCGACTTCCCTGCGCCATTAGGCCCGAGCAAACCAAAGACTTCACCCTTAAGGATAGACAGATTGAGATGATCAACCACACTGACAGATCCATATTTCTTTGTCAGATCGACAAGTTCAATAATTTTCCGGCTCACAGCTACCTCCTTCCATATTTCCGGAACAGATAAAACACACCCAGGAATACAATTAAAATTATCATTATTCCTACCCAGCCAATCAACAATGGTGTTCTGACAGAAATTCTGAATTCAGCTTTTGTATTTATTCCATTCCCATTTGCCTCGAATCTTGTAATATAATCCCCGGCAATTGCCCTTTTGGCAACTTTAACTGTTGCGACAACCTGTGCAGATTCACCAGGTTCCAACCTGTCGACTTTTAGCGGGTCGAATGTGACTTCCCAGTTAACAGGGGCAGAAGAAGAAAGCTTAATATCCTTAAATGCAGCCGAACCGGTATTTTTCACAAGGAGTTTAATCTTTTTCTCCTCACCTTCAGAGATATTGTCACTTAATAACCCTGTCGGAGTTGTAAGCAGCATGTTATAAGTACCTGTAATTACAGTTTCAAGGTCAAGAGCAGCAGATGTCGAAGCTGTTGCAGCACCAATCATTATTTTATATGACCCTGCCTTAGTATCAAGCGGCGGTACAACAGTGATATTCACACCTTTAATATGGTTTGCTTCTATGCTGACCGTAGAAACCTGTTTATAATCGAGATTAAAAGTGACTATCCATCCCGGGGGGGCAGAAGCATTTAATGAATATACCTGATTATCGGCAGTGAGGTTTCTGATCTGTGTTTCATAGGTAAAGTTTGAAGTGGTGGAACCCTGCAGGTTCGATTGCCTGACCGTGAACTCAGTTTTAAAGGTACCTTGCTCGGATACAATTACAGTGAGCGGCAGAGAATCAAAACCTTTTGCGTCGACCTTAAACCGGTAGCTGCCTTTATTCACCTGTAAAGGAACATCCACGATGAGCGTGAACGATTGTTTTCCCCCGGGAAGCACCGCAATCTGACCAATCTTCCACCCTCCCGATTTTAAAACATAATTCCAGCCACGGGGCAGACCTGATAATGAAATTTCAACATTTTGAATTTCACTACTGTTATTTATTATATCGATGTTATAGTTAATCGATTCTCCCGGAGGCACAGAAATTTTAGTATAGGGAGTATACAATGTCAAGCTATTACCAGCCAAAACAGGATGACTATTTGCCAGCAATAATGCAGATAAAACAAGTAAAAACAAACTTAAATAGTTTGTCCTAATTGAGAAAAGAAGTTTTTTCATGACTTTTATATGGGTTTCTGTTCCGACAGCAATTTTAGAAAATTTTCCAATGTCTGACTGTTAAGAAAATTTTAAGATATTCTTAAAAACTACCTAAAAATTAAATCCAATCTGCCCATTTTTTTAAGTTCTCAGAAAATCACAAAATTGTCAGACTTTTAAAGTTTATTAATTACCGCTTACTTTAGAGGCTGATAGGGGATGTTGAAAAAGCAAAAAAAAATCATAGTGTACACTTGTTGTTCCTTCGTGTGGTACTTTGTGATCCTTTGTGGTTCAATGATTTAATTTTTACCACAAAGGGACACAAAGGTTATCACTAAGTGACACAAAGGAATTGAGGTCATAAACAACTATCATAATCAAATAAGTATTAAATTTGTAATGCATTGACTTTTTTGTCCGCAATATTTAAACTAAATTGATATGAAATCCGTAAATATTATTCCGATAGTATTAATAGCCCTGAGCAGCCTTACTGCAACAGCTCAGGATCAGGCAAAAATACCCGGAGGAATTGCAATAGCCATTAAAGCGGGTAATGCAGCTGAATTATCGAAGTACATGAACTCTACAATTGAGCTTCTTCTTCTCGATAAAGAGGATTTCTACAAAAAAAATGTAGCTGAAACCATACTTAAAGATTTTTTTGCCGAGTATCAGACTAAAGATTTCACCATTCGCCATCAGGGTGCAAAAAATGATGCGCAGTATGCAATAGGCAATCTTAAGACAGAGAAAGGAGACTTCCGTGTTTATTTCCTGCTTAAAAAAGTTGATCAGGAATTGCTGATACATCAGATACGTATTGAATCTGACAATGGAAAATAGAATTCTCAGGGAATTCATCTTAAAAAGCCTCGCTGAGGATTTGGGGGATGGCGATCATTCATCGCTTGCATGCATACCTGATGAAGCTGACGGGAAGGCAAAACTTCTGATAAAAGAGAAAGGAATACTTGCAGGAATAAGGGTTGCAACAGAGCTCTTTTCAATAGTCGATAAAGATCTGAAAACCGATGTTGTTCTAAAAGACGGAACAATCGTGTTTCCCGGAGATATCGCATTTATACTTTCCGGCCGTCAGCAATCAATCCTTAAGTCAGAACGCCTGGTTCTGAATATTATGCAAAGAATGAGCGGGATCGCTACAAGTACGCACGAATATGCAACCAAGCTTAAAGGGTTGAAAACCAAAATACTTGATACGCGTAAAACCACTCCCGGGTTTAGATTTCTGGAAAAAGAAGCTGTCAGAATTGGCGGCGGATTGAATCACAGAATGGGTTTGTTCGACATGATAATACTGAAGGATAATCATATCGATTATGCGGGCGGAATTGATAATGCAATCAGGAAAACAAGAGAATACCTTAAGAAGAATAATCTTAACCTGAAGGTAGAGATAGAAGCAAGATCGATCGAGGATGTAAGAAAAATTATTGCAACAGGCCGGGTAGATCGAATAATGCTCGACAATTTCACTATTGAGGATACGCGTCTGGCAGTCAAAGAAATTTCCGGCAGGTTTGAGACAGAATCTTCAGGTGGAATTGATCTTTCAACAATCAGATCTTATGCGGAATGTGGTGTTGATTTCATCTCTGTGGGTGCTCTGACTCATCATATCAAAAGCCTGGATATGAGTCTTAAAGCCATTTAGATTATAATTATCAGGGAAGTTAAATCATTATTGCCGCACTGACAGAAAATGAAGAAAAAAGCTGCCTCAAAAGAGACAGCCCCTTTAACTAACTAACCAACTAAAAAATCATTTAAACCTTTAGAAGTTTATATCAACCTGTGCAGTAAAAGTGTTGGCATTCTGGTTGCTGGTATTATAATAAGCATTTTTGTTATTATAAATATCATACCCGAAAATCACTGAGACATTTTTAGAAAAAGCCCATGAGGCACCAAAACTTAGTGCTCCCAGATAGTTTTCACCTCCCTGGTAATCTATAGCTAACCAAAGTTTATCAGAGATTTCTGTCATCGTTCTGTCCCAGGATAATAGAACGCCTTTATTTGCTTTCTTCAGATTCTCATCAACAAGAAGCTTGTCATTACCAGTATAATAACCAGCGCTGAGCCTTCCAAGTACCGGTATTGTTTTTGCAATTAATCCATATATAATATTATAATTTGTAAGATCTTTTTTTAATCCAAAGTTATAAGCTCCGAAAGCAACTGCCGGAGAGCCTTTAAACAAGGCATCTTCAGGCAGCCCGATTTTTGCGTTGAAATAAATCGGGTGGTTATCGTAATTACTGTCTCCCATATACAAATAGTCCACACCTATCTCTCCCTGAAATTTTTCAAAAGGTAACAGTCCGGTTGTCAGACCTGCATCAAATATGCCAGCCCCGCGAACGCCATTTATATTTGAAGTCCTTATATAATTATCAAGGCCCAGATGCATGGTTTTCCACTTTTGAAAATCTGTGGAAAGAATCCATATCTGAGTGGAAGGAGTTGAATATGTCAATTCACTTGCTATTGAAACTAAACCCAGGAATATTAAAAAGAGTTTTTTCATGATAAATCGATTTAGAATAAATAATTAAGATGCTTTCAGGGATTGAAAGAAAACAGTCAGGGAGCGTATTATAGTGGGAAATGAAATGGCGCTCCCGACTGCCGGCTTACATAATTTATCTTGATAATGGTGTTTCGGAGTTTTTATCCATCTTAATCCCCATATAACCTTCGGATCCCATTTCAGCAACATCCAGTCCATAAAGTTCAACTTCAGGTTTCACCCGGTTGCCAACAATTTTATCAAGCAGCTTGAACAGAATCCAGCCAGAGACCCCAACAAAAATCAGATTTGTTGCAACACCGATAATTTCAGCAACCAGCTGACTTCCATCACCATAAAAAAGACCAGTAACTGCCCCTTTCACACCATTGAAACCCTCTCCATAAGTACCATCTGCAAATAAGCCAAGAGCAAGACATCCCCATATACCATTTGCACCATGAACTGCAATTGCACCTACAGGGTCATCTATCTTTAATTTTCTTTCGACCAGGAAAGCAACTTCTACCACAATGACACCTGAAATTAATCCAATGATCAAAGCCCCGGAAGGAGATACGAAAGCACAGGGAGCTGTTATTGCTACCAGACCCGCAAGCATGCCGTTACACATCATACTTAAATCTGGCTTATTGCTTCTCACAAACCACATCCATAAAGTCGCAGTAAGAGCTCCGCCACATGATGCAATCATTGTATTAAAGGCAACTACAGAGAAACGCAGATCAGTTCCCGATAATGTTGAACCTGAATTAAAGCCGAACCAGCCGAAAGCAAGTATTAGGGTACCAAGAACCGCCATCGGTATATTATGCCCGGGAATTGCATTTGGAGATCCATCCTTATTATATTTGCCTATACGTGCACCCAGTATTTTTGCACCGACAAAAGCTAACACACCTCCAGTCAAATGGACAACAGAAGAACCCGCAAAATCAACATGCCCATGTCCAAGACCGAAGTTACTTCCTAATGAAGCAAGCCAGCCGCCACCCCACACCCAATTGCCAAACAGAGGATAAATGATACCGCCAACAAAAAAGCCAAAGATTGCAAACGATGCAAATTTCCAGCGCTCAGCCATTGCACCTGTCGGTATCGTTGCAGCAGCATCCATAAATACTACCTGGAAAACAAATAATCCAAGCACTCCTACATCATAAACTCCTCTCATAAAAAATCCTTTGCCACCGAATAAACCGAAAGTGTGGCCGAAAAGAGTAAGTCCGGTTTCATGATTTAACCCGTCAAAACTGCCCAACGTTCCTAATGCACCGACTCCACCAAACATTATTGCAAAGCCGCAGACATAAAAAGCTAACATACCGGCAGGATAGACAAAGAGGTTCATGGCCATTGTGTGTGCAACATTTTTGGCTCTTGTAAAACCTGTTTCTACAAGTGCAAATCCAGCCTGCATAAAGAATACCAGGAATCCTGCCAACAGGAGCCATACAAGGTTAATAGAGATTTTATTTTTCCCCACCTGTTCAGCAACTTCATTCAAAGTAGGTTCTCCGGCTTTAGCTGCTGAAATATCTGCTGCAGTTCCTGTTTTAGTGCCACTTGGGTCAGGTTTTCTGGGTGGGGTTGTTTCAGCATGAGATAATGTTCCCAGTGTCAGAATGAGTGCGATTACGAAGAATATTATTTTTTTTTCCATTGGTACGATTTTTAATTGTCTACTACTTGGTTAATATATTATCACCTGGGCCTGCTGTTGAAGCTTCGCCTCGCGCTCCATTGCTTATCCTGACCGATTCTTCAATGTTATAACTGAAAATCATCCCGTCTCCGATTTCTCCGGTGAATGCAGCTTTCTCGATGCAGTCGATTGTTTTCTGAACATTGATGTCACGCAGAACGATTGATATAAAAATCCTGGGGATGTACTGTGTGTCGTAAACCGTTCCGCGGTAGCTGTGATGTCCGCGCAAATGCTCATTTCCTATTCCGGCGGCCTCCCAGTAGGAAAAGAAGTCAATGCCAATTCCTTTCAGCTGGGTTTTGACATCTTCAAATTTTGATGTCCTGATAATTGCTTCAATTTTCTTCATATGTTCCAGTTTTTAGTTATAAATTATTCTCTCGATCCATTCATGATTGCAAAAGGTACATTGCTGTATAATTTTGTATCTGGCAGACTATTAGGCCAAATACATGCCATTCTTTAAAAGAATATTCCTGAATTATAAAAGAAAAGTCTGTAAACTATTAAAGGACAAGCCGTACGGAAGAACCAAATAAAAATCTGTTTTTTCTCACATCTTGGAAAAATCTACATACCGGTAGGAATCAAAAAAAAATCCTACATAATTGTAGGATTTAGATTATAATTGGTTTAATTGCATGATAATTAATTTTATTGAAGGGAACAGTCGCGACTGTTCCCTTCAATAAAATTAAACACCCGGTTTGAACTTCTTGAATATTGAGGGATCAATCTGATACTTTTTAATTCTCAGACCCATCATCCGTTCCGTAAGTTTAAGTTGTTCTGCAGCTTTTGAAATGTTTCCTTTAGACATGTTTAAAGCATCGATCAGCATTTGTTTTTCTACATTCTCGAGTATGGCTTCCAGGCTGCCATCTATGCGCGAGTGTGTGGAAGCTGCACTCTGCAAAGTGGGGGGAAGGTTGTGTGAACGTATCACCTTATCGTTGCTGAGAATAGCCGCACGCTCAATACAGTTCTCAAGCTCTCTTATGTTACCCGGCCAGTGATATGTCATCAGAAGGTCAATAGCAGTTGAACTGATCCTTTTTATCTCAAGACCATGTATTTTGTTATACTTTTCAATAAAGTGATTTACAAGCAAGGGGATATCTCCCCGGCGTTCCCTGAGAGGTGGTATAAACAGAGGGAAAACATTAAGCCTGTAATAGAGATCTTCGCGGAAATCGTTCTTCATGATCATTTCTTCAAGGTTACGGTTTGTGGCGGCAATGATCCTGACATCAGCCCTTATCGTTTCGTTTCCACCCAATCGCTGAAATTCTTTTTCCTGTAAAACTCTCAATAGCTTGACCTGCAGGTTTGTCGATAGGTCGCCGATCTCATCGAGAAAGATTGTGCTTTTTTCGGCTAATTCAAAACGGCCTTTATGCAATTTGTCTGCTCCTGTGAATGCACCTTTTTCATAACCAAACAATTCGCTTTCGATCAGCATTTCAGGAATAGCAGCGCAGTTTATCTTAATCATCTGTTTCTTACTGCGCGGGCTTTGAGCATGTATCGCACTTGCAACCAGCTCTTTTCCAACGCCGCTTTCACCACGTATCAGGATTGTGGCATTTGTCATTGCCACTTTTGAAATCATGTCATAAACTTCCTGCATCGTCCCTGATTCTCCAACAAGTGAAGTGATCCGGTCATTATAACTGTATAGTCCCTGCTCCCTGAGTCTCCTGTAATGAAGTTTTTCAAGTTCTTCAATCTTATCCTGCCTTGATCTTACAAGCCTTGCAAACATTGCAGCCATAATAGTCATAAACTGTAACTCATTCTGAAAAGACCGGTTAGAATAATATTTAAGTTTTAGACTTAGGGTACCTATTATTACATTTTTTGCCCTAATCGGAACACAAATGAATGAATCTTCATCTTCCGGTTTAGTTGTTGATTTTGTCTTATTCAGATAGCGGGGCTCATCTGATATATGTGGAATGATAACAGGCTCTCCGGTTTTGACTACTTCCCCGATAATACCTTCACCAATTTTATATTCACCTCTGTCTTGTTGTTCCCTGGTCAAACCATAACCTACCTCAATAAAAATTTTGGAGGAGTTACGATTCAGAACTGTCAGGAAAGCCTGCAGGATGCCAAATTTTTCAGCCATTTCCTTCATTGCCTGGATGACGGCTTCCTCAAGATCAGAGCTTTTCGCAACAACCTCGCTTAACCGATATAAAAGAGATAAATTATCCGAGTAATCTGTCATTTACTGATAATTAGTATTTGATGTAAAATTCAAAAACAATTTTTTAAAAATGATGCTTTCCTGACCAAACTATTATAAATGTAAATCAAATCAATGCTAATTATAACAAAACATACAATAATTTAAAAAAACTATAAAATCATTTTTTAACGCCCGTCAAAGTTATTAACAAATCCGGATACCTGTACTTAAGCGGTAATTTGACTTTTTGCAATTTTTTTCATTACTTTCGGAGCCACAAAACAGCCATAATGAATAAATGGATATTTTTCCCTCTCTTCCTTATACTGATAAGCTGTAAAGGAAAAAACAGTGATTCCTATTTTACAGCTGAAAAAGCATCCCGGTACTTCAAAGATGTTGAGGAGATATGCAACCGTGATAATGGCAAACTATGGGGAAAAAACCTTTATGGCCCAATAATGTTTGTAGAAAGAGTCACTCGCAGAATCATTGCAAATCAACCCGATAATGATGGTATTCTTAAATCGAAAGACGGAGTATATATTGGTACATATCCAAAAGAACTAATAATAAGCAATGCCCCTGTTAAATTCGGAGGAAAACAATTTGCCATGTCTCCTCTTCCGGCAGAAGAAGATAAATACAGGATAGAAACCAGGGCAATTCACAGCCTTTACCACCGGTTTCAGGAAAATGAGGGAGTTATTGTTTCAACTTTCAACATAAATAATATGGATGAAAAGGAAGCAAGGCTATGGATAAAACTGGAATGGAAAGCTTTGCGGAAAGCAATTAATACCAAAGGAGATGAACGGCAACTGGCCATAAGAGATGCCCTGATTTTCCGGGGATCCAACAGAGAACTTTATCATAAGTATGCCGCTGATGAAAACAAGTTTGAAACTTATGAGGGACTGGCTACATTTACCTATACACTGCTTTGCACTAATTCACCGGAAGAATATAAGGCAAGACTCTTCGAAAATCTCGACAGGATTTATTCAATGCAATCCTACAACCGTTCATATGGAATTATTCACGGGGCGTTGTATGCCACGCTTCTGTATGATAAAGAATACGATATAAAAAAAATAGACACAGATAATTTTGATCTTGGTAATGCCGTAAAAGAGCTTTACAATATTGATTTACCCCCCATCTGCAGGGATGTGGCAGGCAGCCTTGCAGTAAATTATGATATTGAGGCAATTAATAAGGAGGAAGAAAAACGTGATGCAGACATAAAAGAGAGTATTCACAGCCAGATAAGCATTTTCACTGAGAAACCTGTTGTATTTCTTGAACTTGAGAGCCCTTCTTTTGACTTTGAACCTGAAGATATTCATTCACTCGACACACTTGGAACTCTGTATAATTCAATGAGAGTATCAGATAACTGGGGCAAGCTAACAGTAGACAAGGGTGGTTGTCTTGTATCAAATAATCTGAAGTTTATTCGTATTACAGCAAAATCATTTAAAGCAGATAAAAATCATATTTCAGGTGATGGCTGGCATCTGATTCTTAATGACGATTGGGAACTTGTTCCTGTTGATCAGAATTATTTTGTAAGAAAGCTTATGCCCTGAAATAGCTGCCCAAGCACCCTGTTTTTTGCCCCCCATCCCCCCTAAAGGGGGGTTAATTCTCAAATTGCCAGAAAATTACGACTAAAATCGAGGATTAACCCCCCTTTGGGGGGGCAGGAGGGCTATTCAATGATTTTAGCGCCTCCTCCAGCGACTTTATCTTTGATTCAGCATCGCTCTTTTTCTTTCTTTCCAACTCCAGTACACTGGCTGGAGCATTTTTAACAAAACGCTCATTATCAAGCTTTTTCATGACACTGACAAGGAATCCCCTGTTATAATTCAGATCCTCCTGAATCTTTTTAATTTCACTTTCTTTGTCAAGCTTGCCGGCAAGCGGTATAAAATATTCCGTGGTGCCTATCATAAATGACGCGGTACCTTCCTGCTTTTCAGTGACAAAGTTTATTTCTGACAGATTACAGAGTTTGTTTACAACAGTAAGGAATTCAGTATCATAATTATCTTTATCCCTGAGGATTAGAAGCTCAATCTTATCCCTGTTTTGAATTTCCTTATCCTTTCTTACTGTTCTGATAGCACTGATTATCTCCTTGACGGATTCGAATCTGGAGATAATCTCCTTATTGAATTTTTTCGCCTCCGGCATCCTTGTCACCATAATGCTTTCCTCTTCGTTTCTATTAAGGAGAAGTTGCCATATCTCCTCTGTAATGAACGGCATAAACGGATGAATTACCTTAAGAAGCTTTTCAAAAATTGCAACCGTGGCATCAAATGTTTTCCTGTCGATTGGTTTCTGATATTCTGGTTTGATGATTTCGAGATACCAGCCCGAAAATTCATCCCAGAACAATTTATATGTGATCATCAGAGCTTCTGAGATCCTGAATTTTCTGAAATTCAGATCTATTTCATGAAGTGTTTTCTTTATTTCCTCGTCCATCCACTTAACGGCAACTTGAGATGAAACGGGTTGTTCTATCTCATCATCAACTTTCCAGTGTTCTACAAGTCTGAATGCATTCCATATTTTATTTGCAAAATTACGTCCCTGTTCAGGTAAGGTGTCTTCATAAAGAAGGTCATTCCCTGCCGGCGAACACAAAAGCATGCCTACCCGAACTCCGTCAGCGCCATATTTTTCAATGAGTTCAATCGGATCCGGAGAATTACCCAGCGATTTCGACATCTTCCTCCTTTGCCTGTCGCGAACCAGACCGGTAATATAAACATTGTCGAATGGTCTTTGTCCCCTGAATTCATATCCCGCTATGATCATCCTTGCAACCCAGAAAAACAGTATGTCAGGAGCTGTGATAAGATCACTCGTGGGATAATAATATTTTATGTCGGCATTCCCCGGAATGTTGATTCCGTCAAATGAAGTGATCGGCCACAGCCATGATGAAAACCAGGTATCCAGCACATCTTCATCCTGTCGTAAATTACTTTCACTTAAAGTTGATTCCCCGCTCTTTTTTCTTGCAAGTGCAAGTGCTTCAGTAATATTCTTTGCGACAACAAATTCATTATTATTGTAATACCATGCAGGTATTCTCTGTCCCCACCATAACTGCCGGCTTATACACCAGTCGCGGACATTCTCCATCCAGTGTTTGTAAAGGTTTTTAAATTTTGCCGGATGAATGTGAACTTCTCCATTCAAAACTGCGTCCAATGCAGGCTTCGACAGCTCTTTCATTTTCATGAACCACTGAATAGAAAGCCTTGGTTCAATAACCGCATTTGTCCGTTCCGAACGACCAATCTTGTTGTCATAATTCTCAACTCTGACCAGGTTTCCCGTTTTCTGAAGCTCCTTTTCGGCTAGTTCTTTTGCCTTAAACCTGTCAACACCAATGAACAATCCTGCCCTTTCGCTCATCGTACCATCTTCATTGAAGACATCAATAGAGGGCAAATTATGGCGCAGTCCGATCTCATAGTCATTAATATCGTGAGCAGGAGTAATCTTCAGGCAACCAGTTCCAAACTCCGGATCGACATAACTGTCAAAAATAAACGGCACTTCGCGGTTGGCCATCGGAACAATAACTTTCCTGCCTTTCAGATGCCTGTATCTGTCATCATCCGGATTTGCACAAACGGCAGTATCTCCGAGAATTGTTTCCGGACGTGTGGTTGCGACCATCACATATCCATCCTCGCCGACTATTTTGTAACGGACGTAATAAAGTTTTGATTTTTCCTCGGTATAATTAACCTCTTCATCAGAGACAGCGGTCATAGCCTGGGGATCCCAGTTAACCATTCTTATACCTCTGTATATCAGACCTTTATTATAGAGATCGACAAATACTTTTATGACAGAGTCATACCTTTTCTCATCCATAGTGAAGAGTGTACGATCCCAGTCGCATGAAGCGCCAAGTCGTTTAAGCTGTTCAAGGATTATACCACCATGTTTATGTGTCCATTCCCAGGCATGTTCCAGAAATTTCTCACGTGACAGATCATGTTTTTCAATTCCCTCAGCTTTAAGTTTCGCGACAACTTTTGCTTCGGTAGCTATCGAAGCATGATCGGTTCCCGGGACCCAGCAGGCATTTTTCCCCAGCATTCTTGCCCTCCGAATCAGGACATCCTGGATAGTATTATTAAGCATATGGCCCATATGCAGTACACCGGTAACGTTGGGTGGAGGAATAACAATAGTATAAGGTTCTCTCCCATCGGGAGTGCTCTTAAAAAATCCCTTATCCATCCAGTACCTGTACCATTTGTTCTCAGCTTTTCCGGGCTCGTATTTTGAAGGAATATCCATTGTTGTATGTACGTGTTAAATTCGTAAAATAGAATTGCAAAAATATGAAAATTAACGATACTATTAAAAGTTGAAGAGTTGAAGGAGTTGAAGAGTTGAAAGAGGAAAAAATTTTAAATAACATAAATCATTTAATCAGTATCCTAATTTATTTACTTTTGTTTTTCTGTTTAATTCAGAGCTTAAAACTAAAATATTATGCCATCAATATCGGAAAAAGGCAAATTAATGCCTGCCTCACCAATTAGAAAACTTGTTCCGTATTCTGAAGAAGCTAAGCGCAAAGGGAGGAAAGTCTATCATCTGAATATCGGCCAGCCTGATATTCCAACTCCTGAAGTAGCGCTTAAGGCATTACACAACATAAATCTGAAAGTTATAGAGTACAGTCATTCGGCAGGCAATGAATCCTACAGGCGTAAACTCGCAATTTTTTATAAGAAGATAGGGATTAATGTCAGCCATACAGAGATGCTTATCACAACGGGCGGATCGGAAGCTATTCTGTTTGCACTTATGTCATGTGTGAACCCGGGTGAAGAAGTTATAACACCGGAACCATTTTATGCCAATTATAATGGTTTCGCGACAAACGCCGGGATTAGAATTGTTCCTGTGACCTCTTATATAAAAGACGATTTTGCACTTCCCCCTATCAGGGATATTGAAAAAAAGATCACTTCAAAAACTAAGGGCATTATAGTCTGTAATCCAAATAATCCCACCGGATATCTCTATTCAAAGGAAGAACTTCTTCATCTAAAAGATATTGTCAGGAAACATGATCTGTTCCTATTCTCTGATGAAGCTTACCGTGAGTTTTGCTATGACGGTGCTGAACATTTCTCGGCAATGAATCTCGAAGGTATTGAGAATAATGTCATTATGCTCGATTCGGTATCAAAACGTTACAGCGAATGTGGAGTAAGGATCGGTGCCCTGATTACAAAAAACAAAGATGTCATTTCCACTGCACTTAAATTTGCTCAGGCCCGACTTTCTCCTCCCGGACTGGGACAGATAGTTGGTGAAGCTTCAATTGATACTCCTGATAAGTATTTTAAAGAAGTTAACAGTGAGTACACCGCAAGAAGAAACTATATGGTTGATGCTCTTAATAAAATACCGGGGGTTTATTGTCCCAAACCAAAAGGAGCTTTTTATTCGGTGGTTAAACTACCGGTTGATGACGCCGACAAGTTTGCACAATGGCTGCTTGAAGAGTTTGAATATAATAATCAAACTGTAATGGTTGCCCCGGCATCAGGTTTTTACTCGACTCCCGGATCCGGAAGAAATGAGGTTCGCATTGCTTATGTACTAAAAATCGACGACCTTAAGAATGCCATGATAATCCTTGCGGAAGCGCTCAAGGTATATCCGGGAAGAGAATAGTACAAAGACAAAAGACAAAAGTAAAAAAATAAAAGGCAAAAGCTTTACCACGGGGTAACACGGTTTTACGGAGTTAAAAGCAGTGCAACTCTGTGTAACCCTATGATTAATGGCTTTGTGACCTTTGCGCTCCGCCAGCTGGCGGATGCGTCCTTTGTGGTTAAAAAAATTAAGGATATAACAGGTACTTCTTTCTGATTTTTGAGAATTTTGCAAGCCCTTCTTTCCATGTTTCCCTGATTTGTTCTGAAGTCATTCCCTTCTGAATTTGTTCCCTTAAAACCGGTCCTCCGGCGAGAACATCAAAATAAGAGTTAAAAAATCTCTCTCTATACGGAAAATCGTTATAAGCGCTGATCAACCAGTCGAGATTAAGCTCAGGCCTCGGTACAAGTTTCTTTTTAACTGCATCGGTAAGATCAGTTCCAAAACATTTAATCCCAAGAAGCGGCGGATTTTTTGCCCCGGGAACACTTTCCGGAATAAAACTGAAACCTCTGTCGGGCAGATCGGGACTTCCGAACACCTGGAACGGGAACGACGTTCCCCGTCCTAAGGAGACAACCGTACCCTCGAAAAAGCAGATGGATGGATAAAGATAAACAGAGGTCTGGTTTGGAAGGTTAGGAGATGGTTTAACAGGAAGTTCATAAAGTGTCTGATGCGTATAGTTCTTGCACTTAATGACAACCAGATCGCATTTTACACCATTCTTCAACCAACCCTCCCCGTTTAACATTTCTGCATACTCTCCAACTGTCATACCATGTACAACCGGGACCGGATCCATACCCACAAATGATCTATATGCCGTATCGAGTATATTTCCGTCAAAATAAAAACCATTCGGATTGGGTCTGTCGAACACAAGACATTTAACATGGTTTTCTGCACACGATTCCAGTATATAATGGAGTGTCGAGATATAGGTGTAGAAACGCGTGCCTACGTCCTGAATATCGAAAATCACCACATCAATCCCTTTCAGATCTTCAGGGTTTGGTTTTAGATGTGATCCATAAATACTGATTAAAGGAATTCCGGTTTCAGGGTCTTTTCCGTTTTCGATGGTCTCTCCTGCATCAGCCAGATTTCTGAATCCGTGCTCCGGCGCGAATATTACTTTTATCTTTATGCCGATTGATAAAAGCGTATCAACCAGATGAGTTGATCCGATCATGGAAGTCTGGTTTGATACAACAGCAACGGATTTTCCTTCGATAATGGATTTATATAATTCAATCTGATCTGCACCCGGGATGGGATGGTTTTTAGCATTGTTGCACATAGAAAACGTTGTGACAAGTGTCATTATAGTTACAGTAAAAAAGATTCTTTTCATTTGATTTTAATTCTGCTGTAAATCTATTAAATTCCAGATTCCCTGATTTAATACATATTTTCTTTTTTACCGCAAAGGTCGCAAAGGTTTGCGCAAAGGCCGCAAAGAACTTTCAATCACAACTATTACTTTGCGTTCTTTGCGCCTTCTTAGCGTGCTTTGCGGTTTATTCTTGATTTATAACAACCTTAGGCAAAAAATAGGCCAAATTTCTTAATTTTGCAGATTCAGGAAAAAGATGAATTTACCATATTTCATAGCGCAGAGGCTCATAAAAGGAAGACGTGAAGGTACATCATTTTCGCGTCCCATAAACGTAATTGCAATAGTGGGGATTGCCATGGGTCTCGCAGTTATGATACTGGCAGTAGCAATACTTACCGGCTTCAAAAAACAGATCAGGGAAAAGGTGGTCGGTTTTGGATCGCATATTCAGATCATGAATTATGATTCAAATATTTCATTTGAGACCACACCAATCAGTGATACCCAGAAATTTATTCCCAGGATTAAGAAAATCACGGGGATTGAACACATTGAGGTATTTGCTACTAAAGCAGGTATAATAAGAACGGATGAGGATATCCAGGGGGTAGTTCTTAAAGGAATAGGAAGTGACTTTGACTGGAGTTATTTCAAGAGCAATATGGTGGATGGCTCTGTTTTCACAGTCACGGATACCGGGCGCACTGATAAGGTGATAATCTCAAAAAAGATCGCCGATATGCTCAGGCTGAAAACTGGCGATTCGTTCGACATGCTTTTTATACAGGATCCGCCCCGGATGAGAAAATTTACGATCAGCGGTATTTATGAGACAAGCCTCGAGGAATTTGATAAAATGTACGTTTACTGTGATATAGGGCATATCAAACGGCTTAACGGATGGAAAGATGACCAGGTAAGCGGATTTGAAGTGTTTATAAACGATTTCGGCAGACTGGATGAAATGACCACAGCAGTCAGAGATGCGATTGGCTATAAAATAACTGAAGAAGATACAAAGTTTAAGGTAACCAACATCAGGATACGATATCCTCAGATCTTCGACTGGCTGAATTTTCAGGATATCAATGTAATAATCATCATATTGTTGATGCTCATTGTTGCAGGATTTAATATGATATCTGGCCTGCTTATCCTTATTCTTGAAAAGACCAATATGATTGGCGTCCTTAAATCTCTTGGTGCTGAAGATATTACTATACGCAGGGTGTTTCTTTACCAGGCTGCTTATCTGATCGGGAAGGGATTATTCTGGGGTAATTTTATCGGAATAGGACTTGCTTATATTCAGCTCAAAACCGGTGTAATTACACTCGATCCATCGTCATATTATATTAAAACAGTGCCCGTTAATCTTGAATTAGCCCATATAGTATTGTTGAATGCCGGGACAATGGCTGCAATAATAATTATGTTGCTCGTACCTTCACAGCTAATAAGCAGGATTTCCCCGGTTAAGGCAATAAGGTACGACTAGAAACTCAGGCAAAACACAGTCTCTTTACCCGGCACTGACCGGACTTTCAGGTTTCCTCCGTGGACTCTCATGATCTGTTTTGATATGCTCAGCCCAATGCCGGAACCATTTTGCCTGGTGGTAAAAAACGGGACAAATATCTCATCAAGGTTTTCTTCAGAAATTCCAGGACCGTTATCTATAACACATATTTCATGATGGTCATTAAACCCCTCAGAAACAACAATCCTGATCTTTCCGTCATTATTATTTTCATTGGCTTCCAGGGCATTTTTCAGAAGGTTTATTAAAACCTGTGAAATAAGGTTTTGATCTGCATAAATCTGAAGATCAGGTTTTGCCATTGATACAGACAAATTAGTTTTGTCACTTTTATCGAGGGAATTATAAAGGATCTGTACACGATTCATGAGATCAGCCACTTTAAATAATTTCTTTTCCGGTTCAGGAACCCGGGTCAGCTTTCTGTAGGATTCAACAAACGACATCAGCCCTTTTCCCTGTTCCTTGATAACATTGAGCCCCTGTAATGTAGTGGCGATAGTTTTAACATTTATTTCTTCGGGTAAAACAGGTTTTCCTCCCGTAGTGTATATGTTTGAAAGACTTTCCGACAGTGAGGTTATGGGTGTAATGGAGTTCATTATTTCGTGCATTAATACCCGTATCAGTTTCATCCATGATTCGATCTCTTTTTCATCAAGTTCATTCTTTATATCCTGAACAGATAGGATTACCAGTTCATTTTCTTTTGTTTTAAATGATGTAGCTTTCAGAGAAAGCTGTATTTCCCCACCTTCAGCAGTAATTGCCACCAATTTCCTTTCGTACGGTTTCATGCTGATTATTGTCTCAAAGAGCTTCTGGTCTTTCCTTTCAATTTGCTGCAAATGCGTGAGAACATCAATTGAAAGCAGCTTTCTGGCAGATGAATTGGCATGAAGAATGAATCCTTTATCATTGTATGTAATTATCCCTGCTGCAAGATGCTCTAGCAATGTCCGGAAATATTGTTCCTGCTGCCTGTTCTCAATTTTTAGCTGCTGGATCTGCTGGTTCACCCTGTTCATGCTTTTATATAACTCCTTTAAAGCAGGATTTCTTGTTTCAACAGGAAAAGAGAGGTTCGAATCATCATTTCTGACAGAATCGAAGAAAAACCTGATTTTCTTATTTGTGCTGTTCAGATAAGATATGAGATTGTTTGTCAGAAACACTAAAGTCAGAAAGCAGATAATTGAAAAACGAAACGACCTGTCAATAACAGCAAAATACCCCAGAACAGCAGAAAGAAGTACTATTAATAATACTCTCAGTATGATATTGAAATATAGGTTTTTACTGAACATTATTCAGATTTTTTAAACCTGTTATAAAGAGTTTGCCTGGTTATTCCAAGCTGGTCTGCCGCCGCAGTGAAGTTACCATTATTTTTCTCAAGGGCCTGTCGAATCATCTGTTTTTCCATCTCTTCAAGAGTGGTGAAAGAACTCATGCTATTAACCTGACCAGCATGTTTTAAATAAAAATCATCGGATTTCAGAACAGTTGATTCACTTAATATTACAGCCTTTTCAATGGTATGCTGAAGTTCACGGATATTACCCGGCCATGAATATTTCAGCAGTTTTTCATGAGCCTGCTGGTTGATTTTCAGGCTGGGCTTGTTGTATTTATAAGCATATTTTTTAAGAAAAAATTCCGCCAGAATAAATATATCATTCCCCCGGTCCCTCAGAGGGGGCAATTCAATCTGGATCGTGTTGATCCTGTAAAGAAGGTCTTCCCGGAAGAGTCCTTGTTTAACCATGCTTTCAAGATTCCTGTTGGTTGCACATATCAGGCGTATATCGGTGGGGATGAGCTGATTCGAGCCAATCCGCGAAAACTGGCGATTCTCAATAACCGCCAGTAGTTTGGCCTGAAGATGAAAGGAAAGATTTCCTATTTCATCGAGAAACAGAGTTCCCTTATCTGCAATCTCAAATTTGCCCTGCCGGTTCTCGCGGGCATCGGTAAAAGCACCTTTTACATGCCCAAAAAGCTCACTTTCAAAGAGAGTTTCGCTTAATGCTCCCATATCCACACTTACCAATACTTCTCTGGCTCTATTTGACATACGGTGAATTTCCTGGGCAATCAATTCTTTTCCTGTGCCATTTTCTCCTGTTATCAAAACGTTAGCATCAGTTTTAGCAACTTTCCTCACCATATTCATAACATTCATAAGTTGAGGAGATGAACCTATAATGAATCTCTGGTCGCGGTTTATTTCTTTTTTAAGTTCAGTCTCCCTCTCTTTAAGTTGCTTTACTTCATTTTTTGAAATATTAAGCTGAATAGCAAGTTTTAGTGTTGCAAGTAATTTCTCATTGTCCCATGGTTTGAGAATGAAATCAGAGGCACCTGACTTCAGAGCTTTAACTGCAACATCAATATCACCATAAGCGGTTATCATAACAACTGATATTTCAGGTTTGGCCTCTTTTATTCTTTCAAGCCAGTAAATTCCCTCATTTCCGGTATTTACTCCGGCTTTAAAATTCATGTCGAGAATTACCAGGTTGTAATCCTTTTTAGACAATTCTGAGAGGATCTGATTCGGATTTGATAGAAGTGTTACCTCATGGAATTCAGGTATGAGCAATATCTCAAGCGCACTGAGGATACTTTTGTTGTCATCAACGACAAGAATGTTGCCTTTCTGGTTTTGCATATGGTTGGATATCAAGTCTTTTCACTATATTTTTTGCCCCCTTCCCGATTTACCTCTCCCTAAATCCCTCCCCCAGGTGGGAGGGACTTTAAACTTCTGAAAAGTTAAAAGCCCCCCTTGGGGGGTTTGGGGGTAAATCCCAAAAAATAGCGGAATTGGGAGTTGAAAACAAAACTATCTAATTCCAAACCAAATACCAACAACCTGTAAAAATATTTTACGTTTTATTGTAAAATATATTTACGCTTCTTAATATGTCTTTTATTTAAATTACTGTATATTAAATAAATATAATTTTGGCATCATAATGGTATATTATTATAATAATTATTTGAATTTTATGAAAGAACTGAAACTAAACAATTGTGAAATACCTTTTTAAATCAATTATCCGGAATTTCAGACGGAAACCGACGACCAATCTGATAAATCTGCTTGGTTTAGCTATAAGTCTGACATTGGTAATCATTTTATCTGTTTACTGTTACAGTGAGCTTACAACTGACAGCCATCAGATTAACGGCAAACGCGTCTATTTATACGGCCTGTCTGAAGACCGTATCTATACACCCGGAGTTCTTAAGGACAATATCGATATAAATATCCCGGGAGTAGAATCGGTTGTAAGAATAGGGGGATCGTGGGAAGCCCCGGTATTCCAGGTTGAAAACAAGGAACCAATAACTTCCGACCTTATTTTTGCCGATGAAAGCTTCTTTAAGCTATTTACATACAAAGTAATTGAGGGTAATTTGGAATCTGCCCTTAAGGAACCTATGAAAGTTGTTATGACAAAATCACTTTCGGATAAACTTTTCGGAGGTGAGGCAGCCTTAGGTAAACCTGTAAAACTTAACAATACTCAGATCCTGACTGTCAGTGCTGTTATTGAGGAACCAAAGGCCAACTCCTGCATCTCTTTCAGTGCAATTACTTCAATGGGGACCAGGAAAATTGTTCAGCCGGAGGAGGGAGAGTTTACTCAATGGAATCAGTGTAATTTTCAAACATTTATCCTTTTGAAAAAAGGCACCAATCCGAAGGAAACTACAAGAACAATCTTATCACTTTTCCCTGAAAAAGACCGGGATAGATTCAAAAGTCAGGAACTTGTGCCATTAAAACAGATTTATTTTTCAGAATTTTCGCTTTATGGCAGTAATTATCTGCAAAAAGGGGACAAGAAAAAAGTTATGATCCTTTTACTGGTAGCTGTCCTGGTATTAATGATCGCCCTTATCAATTTTGTCAATATTTCATCTTCACAGTGGCAGGAAAGAATCAGGCAAACCGGAGTTATGAAGGTTATTGGAGCATTGAGGTCAACCGTTATCCGTGATATCCTTGTTGAATCATTTCTTTTCTTTTTTGCTGCACTTCTGATTGCTTTCTATTTTGTTTACACTATCAATCCATTAATCCAAAATTATACCGGGATTCATCATAGTCAGCAAATTATTTTTTCAACGGAATTTATAATTACCTCTATGGTAATAATAATTGGGTTAAGTGTAATATTCAGTATTGTTCCGGCTTTACATATATCATACTCAAAAGCTATCGATAATCTGAAAAAAACTGTAAAACCAAACAATACCAACTTCTCATTCAGGGGCTTTCTGGTAATACTGCAGTTTACTATAGCGATCGTGCTGATTGCATTTACAATTCTTGTTCAGAAACAGGTCAGATACGGTAGCAGTAATCTGGGATTTAATCAAAATAATATTATAGGTATAAAATTGACGGAACAGTTAAACCAGAAAAAAGATGTTCTTAAAGACCTGCTTCAGAAAGAACCCGCAATAAGCCAAATTTCCTTTTCACAGTATTATCCGGGGAAAACAATTTCACAATGGGGATCTGAACTTGACATGAACGGGGAAAAGAAAGACCTGAGTTTTGACACGTTCTGTGCCGATGCGGATTTTTTCAAAATATTAGGATTAAAGCTTGTTAATGGTCGTTTTTATTCAAATGATCTTTCCACAGATAACAGGAAGGCAGTTGTGAATGAAACTTTCCTGCGTGAACATAATATTATTAATCCTATCGGAGGTAAGATCGCAAGCGGAGATCGCGGTTATGAGATAATTGGGGTTGTTAAAGATTTTCATTACAAACCAGTAAACCAGCCAATCGTTTCACTTGTGATAAGAAGCGATGCCAATGCTTCATATTGTCTGATAAATATTAAAACAGACAATTTCAAGGCACTTAATTCAACAATTGATAAATTGAAAAAAACTGTTTCAGAACTATCGCCATCGTTCCCTGTTGAAGTGAGTTTTTTTGATCAGGCAATACAGAACATGTATCAATCAGAACTGAATTTCCGCCGGGCATTCTCTTTATTGGCAGGATGTGCAATTGTTCTATGCTGTATGGGCATTCTGGCTATGTCGCTTTTTGCCTGTCAGAAACGCGTCAAGGAAATTGGAGTACGGAAAGTAAATGGTGCAAAAATTTCTGAAATACTGGCAATGCTGAATAAAGAATTCGTAAAGTGGGTTGCAATTGCCTTTGTGATTTCTACGCCAATAGCCTGGTATTTCATGCACAAATGGCTCAAATCATTTGCCTACAAAACAGATATAAGCTGGTGGATATTTGCTCTTGGAGGATTAATGGCATTAGGTATTGCATTATTAACAGTGAGCTGGCAAAGCTGGAGGGCAGCAACGAGGAATCCGGTTGAAGCACTCAGGTATGAGTGATACCCCCTCTGCCTCGCAAGAGGGGCTTGTCCCCCAAATATAGGGGGGAGACTAAAAAGGTTAAGAATTTTAAATTTATTAAGAATAACGAACAACCGAACAGCAAATGAAAAACTTTTTAATGATATTCAGAAAACTAAAAAAGAACAAAACGGCAACTTCCCTGGGGATAGCCGGATTGGTAGTCGGAATGGTGTGCGTGGTCTATATTTTTCTTCTGGTGACTGATGAAATCAGTTTTGACCGTTTTCATACGGATATCAACCGTATTTTTGTAGTTCACGCTTATCTTGAAGGCGGACCTGAAAAAGTCAATTTTGATGGTTGTCCTCCGGCCGTAGCTACGGCTTTAAAAGATGAATATCCGGAGGTTGAAAAAACCTGTCGGTACATTCCCCCCTATTTCCAGTACCTGATTGCTTCAGGAGAAAATAAATTTACAGAGCGAACAGCAATGGCTGATTTTTCATTTTTCGATATTTTTTCGTTCCCGTTTGTCTATGGAAATAAAGGAGAAGTCAATACACCAAACCGTATTATCCTAACTGAAAAAGCCGCTCAAAAATATTTCGGCAAAACTAATCCTGTAGGAAAAATAGTCAGGATGGATAACCGGATCGATATGACAATAGCCGGTATAATTAAAGATATCCCGTCCAACTCGTCCATTGCCTTCGATGCCATAGTACCACTTGAGAACATTGGAGTTTATTTTTCCAGAACCGATTATTTATCAAGCTGGTACAACAATGCTTTTATAACTTTTGGTTTGCTTGCCAATCCTGCAGGTTACGATAAAGTAGCATCGACAATTGGCAGGCGCATACAGAAAGAATTACCGGAATCGACTAATTACCTGAGAGCTTATAAATTCAAAGATGGTTATCTGTATGAACAGAAGCATATTCGTAACGTTCGCATTTTCATCCTTATAGCTTTGCTCGTTTTACTGGCTGCAACTATGAATTTCATTAATCTTAATACCGCCCGTTCATCAAAGCAGGCAAAAGAAACAGGATTGCGAAAAACATTCGGGGCGTCTCGGATGAATGTAGTGCGTCTTATTTATTCGGACGTGGCAACGATTTGTTTTCTGGCTTTTGTGCTGGCAATTGTGCTGGTTTATACCGGATTACCATTGATTAACAGGGTAATTGGAAAGGAAATCAGTTTTACAGTATTGTTTTCATTCATCCCTCTGGTTGCTTTGATAGGCATTTATCTGTTAACGGTCCTTCTGGCAGGCAGTTATCCGGCATTTTTTCTCTCATCATTTACACCGGGCCAGATACTGAGTTCTAATTTTCAGACAATAAGAAACCGTGGTATTTTCCGAAATACACTTGTAGTTGTAATGTTTGTCGTTTCAATAGTTTTACTCTCATCAACTCTGGTAATTTCACGTCAGACCGGCTTTCTTCAGAAAATGGATCTGGGTTTCGAAAAGGACCAGCTGATGTACGTGAGCCTTAAGGAAAAACTGCAACAGCAGGTACAGGCATTAAAGCAAGAACTGGGACATTCTTCGGGAGTGATTTCTTCAACAGCCGTTTCGCATCTGCCTACTGCGATCGGTAATAACGGTGAAATGTGGAACTGGGAAGGGAAGGATCCAAATTTTAAACCTTTAGTAACAAGTTGGGAGACCGACGAAGATCTTTTGAAAACATTCGGAGCAAAAATGGTTGAGGGAAATTTTTTGAGCAGGGATCAGGAAGGAATTGTGATCAACAAGACATTCGCCGATATGATAGGCTGGAATAGTTTTGCCGGGAAAACGTTAAAAAATGGTGATACACAATATCGGATACTGGGTGTTATTAAGGATATTTATTTCAATTCGTTATCAAGCGTTACAAAACCCATGGCCATAGAAATGATCGGTAACTCATCAGATAACTATCTGGTAATAAAAATAAATTCCGGCAATATCGTCAATACAATCAGTTATATTAAAAAATCCTGTCAGACCATTGAACCGGCATATCCTGTGGAATATGCATTTCTTAACGATAAGTACAATCAACTGCTGGCATCCGAAATTAATCTGAAAAAACTGGTCAGTATATTTTCGGTTTTTGCCATAGTGGTCCTATGCCTGGGATTATTGGGTATGGTTATGTTCCTAATTGAACAAAAAACCAAGGAAATAGGTATCCGAAAATGTATGGGAGAAAAGGTGATATCGATTACCGGGCAGTTAATCAAACCATTCCTTATTTCAGGAATAATTGCCGTAGCAATTGCTATCCCGTTGACCTGGTATCTAATGAAGGGCTGGCTTCAGAATTATGCTTATCGCATTCATTTGAACTTAATGATTTTTGTTATATCCGGAATCATTATAATCGGAATTGCTTTAATAACTGTGTTCTGGCAAAGCCGGAGGGCTGCAACGAGGAACCCTGTCGAGGCGCTCAGGTATGAGTGACGAAATCCCGAGAACAAAGTGACTCGGGATCGAAGCTCTCCGATACGCATAGTAAGGAGAGCAAAGACACTGACCGAAGCGTCAGTATGGAGGCATTGAGGTATGAATGAGTATTAAATGAATTAATAATGAAGAACAAACGAACAGTGAATGAAGAACTAACTTGTACTTCTGAATTCTGAAATCGAATGTTCTTTATTCTGATTTTGTTAACATCATAATTTAACCGATATGTTCTGGTATTATTTAAAAATTGCTGTACGAAATGTACGTACCAATAAAAAGTTCTCAATCATAAATATTGCCGGATTTGCATCTGCTATCTCTATATGCATTGCTATTTCACTATTCCTGATAAAAGAGCATTCATACGACCGATACAACAGAAATGCTGATCAAATCGTCAGGCTTATTGATACAAAGGATAATTCAAGCCTTGTTGATTATCGTGTAAAAGATATCTTACTGAAAAATTATTCTGAGATAGAAAATGCCTGTCTGATAATACGCTCCAACTATCCTGTTGAAATTAAAAGCGGGGATAAAGGTTATTACCTTGATGATATTATGTCGGTCGATAACCATTTTTTTGAGATTTTCTCTGTTCCATTTGTGGCAGGCCAGTCATCTTCTCCATTCGCCAATATTAATTCAGCCATAATTACGGAAAAAACAGCAAAAATTATATTTGGTACGGAATCACCGTTGGGAAAAGATTTAACTGTCTGGGGAATGTTGCCAGTCACAATAACAGGAATAATAAAGGATTTCCCCGATAACTCAAGCATTACCGCAGGAATACTGGTGAATGCTGAAAACGAAAAATTCAAATTCAACCAGTGGATAGGCGACTCACGGGATTTGAGTACATACCGCTGGCCATTCCAGATCTATCTACAGCTGAATAAGAATGTAAATACTGATCAGTTTGCCGCTAAAATAAACAGTCACATTGAAGTATTAAAACCATATGATAAATATTACGAACAGATAGGATTATTAAAATTAAAAGATATTTATCTCCACGATCCGACTACCGGAAGCGATATCAAACAGGGAAACGCCAGCTTGTTAAAATTGCTTGGAGGAATCGCTTTAATCATATTAATACTGGCGGTGATAAATTATGTAAATCTGACTGTTGCACAGCAAAAAAAGAGAAACAAAGATACCGGACTCAAAAAAACTATCGGGGCTGACCGGGAAACCATTCTTTTTCAATATTTATCCGAGTCCGTTATTGTAATCTTTCTGGCATTCGTTTCAGGAATTCTGCTTGTCTGGTTATTTATGCCATTTTATCAGACTATCTTTAATACTACTGCTGATATAGGAATATTATTCCGGTTCCCATATCTTTTAATTTTACCTGTTACAATATTAATTATAGGAGTTCTCAGCGGATGCGGACCGGCTATTGTTCTATCGGGGATAAGCCCTGTAAAAATATTGACCGGGTACACTATTGTGAAAGGTAAGAAAAACTACTTACGCAACTCTCTGACAATCTTTCAATTCACGATTTCCATCATTTTGATTTTTTGTGTTCTAATTGTTCAGAGGCAAATCAGGTATGTGAAGCATAAAAATGCAGGATTTAACAAAGAGTTTTTGCTCCGCCTTGATCTCCCGAATATCCCTGAAAACGATGTCCAGAAAACAAAAGTTCTCCTGGAAGAATTCGGAAAGTCTCCCTATATTAAAAGCATGACAGTTACTTGCGGTGTCCCGGGACAGATACCCATGAGTATGGGATCAAACATAGAAAATACCAAAAAGAATATGAGTGTCCCATGCTTACTGGTCGACACTGCATTTCTTGAGACATTCAGTCTGAAAATCATAAAGGGAAGAAATCTTGAACCTGGCGATATCGATAAAGTCTGCATGATTAATGAAGCAGCTTATAAATATTTTGATTTTGAAAATCTTGATCATAAACGATTCAATAATTTTGGAGGGTTTGATATTATCGGAGTTGTAAATGATTTTCATTATAGCTCACTTCACAAGGCAATAGGACCGGTCTGCATAATGTTTACCTCTAAAAGCAGACCGACTGCCATAAGTATCCGGTTTGCAGCAAATGGTGTCGGACTGGGCATGACCTATATTAATGATGAATGGCAAAAAATATTAGCGGGATATCCCCTTAAATATCAATTTTATGATGAATGGTTTGATTCAATGTACAGGTCAGAGGAATATTTTGCCAGAACAATCAGTCTTTTCGCCATATTGGCTATAGTGATCTCCTGTATAGGCATTCTTGGCCTTGCTATCTTTTCATCTGAAAGACGTACCAAAGAAATAGGTATCCGCAAAATAAACGGAGCAAGAATATCTGAAGTACTGCTGATGCTAAACAAAGAGTTTATTATCCTTGTCACAATTGCTTATATAATTGCCATTCCAATTGCATGGTACTCTATGCATAAGTGGCTGGAAAACTTCGCTTACAGAACTGAATTGAGCTGGTGGATATTTGCCTTATCAGGATTAATAGCGTTTATTATTGCATTATTAACTGTGAGCTGGCAGAGCTGGAGTGCAGCATCGAGAAACCCGGTCGAAGCACTGAGATACGAATAGGTATAAGGAGTGAGGTGTGAGGGGTGAGGCATGAGGAAAGAAGGGGTGATTGGGGGAAAGGGAGAATGATAGATTCACAGAAACTCAGTAGAGAAAAAAGTATTTAACGAAAACAAGTAATATTACTTCCATCAATTTAAAAGAAGAATATGTTTAGAAATTATTTGAAAGCTGCCTTCAGTAATCTGGTGAGAAACAAATTCTTTTCATCAATAAATATCCTGGGACTGGCTTTGGGTATAACAGCCAGCCTGTTGATAATGATGTACATTGTTAATGAGATGAGTTATGAAAGTTTTCAAAAAAACAGGAAAAATATTTACAGAATAGCTGTCGAATGGGGCAATGAAGGAAGCAAAATGAAGTTCGCGGGATGTATGCCTGCACTGGCGCCAGCCATAATTTCACAGATCCCTGAAGTTGTATCAGCCGTTCGCATCGAGAAAGATTATGATGCCGTAATCAAAAACAGGAATAATCAGGAAATCAAAGAGGAGAATCTGTTCTTTGCTGATCCCGGTGTGTTTGGAATTTTTTCGATAAATATGATAGAAGGAGATCCTGTCAATGCACTCATTGATCCATATTCCGTAGTAATTTCCAAAGGGATATCAACAAAATATTTCGGAGCCACTGATCCTCTCGGACAATCTTTGACCTACCATGATACTCCGTTAAAGATAACGGGAATAATTGAGGATGTTCCTGAAAACACTCACTTCAGGTGCAACTTCCTGGTCTCCTACTCGACACTGAAGGCAATGGGAAATTATCCTGACCAGCCCTGGAATTCATGGGGTAATGACCTTACATATATTCTATTGAAGAATAAAGTATCGGCATACTCCATAATTCCAAAGCTCGATCAGCTTCTTTCAAAAAATGCCGGAGACTGGCTGGCTTCAAGAATGAAATTTGATGTTCAGCCATTAAACGATATTCACTGGGACACAGATAGCCGTGGAGATATCGGGCCAAAAGGAAACAAAACTTACGTTTACATATTTTTGTCGGCTGCAATTTTTGTTCTGATAATAGCTTGTTTCAACTTCCTTAATCTTTCAATATCGCAATACATGGGAAGGATGAAGGAGGTGGGAGTGCGCAAGACAGCAGGGGCCGGGAAGGGACAGGTTATTTTTCAGTTCATGACCGAATCGATGGTACTTATTGTGCTTTCAACCTTGATTGCTGTATTTCTTTTTGATGGCCTGTATCTGAAACTGTACTCCTACCTGGGGACTACATTTGTCCTGGCTAAAAGCTATTTTATTGTATTGTCTCTGCTTGTCGTTTTAATAATAATTATTGTCGGAGCAATAGCCGGAGGATATCCTGCATTTTTTATTTCAAAGTTTAATCCAATTGACGTTCTAAAAAAGGATACGATCGGTACCATAGGTAAGCTGACATTACGAAGAGTTTTGATAATGTTCCAGTTTTCAATATCAATAATTCTCCTTGTAGGCACAATAATTATATTCCGTCAGATAGATTATATGAAAAATTCACAACTGGGGTTTCATAAGGAAAATGTGGTACTTATAAACTTTCCCGGATCGTTGCAGCAGGTGAATGACAAGTATGAAGTGCTTAAGGAGGAACTTCTCAAAAACACAAATATCCCCTTTATTTCAGGTGCATATACACTTCCCGGAATTAACAGTCAGATGAATATCGGTGTAAGGCCAGACGGATCAGCTACCGATGTTTCCATCAATATACAGGCATTACCTTCTGATTTTGGATTTGTAAAATCAATGGGGCTGGAAATTATTGAAGGAAGGGACCTGTCAAAGGATTTTTCAACGGACCGCTATGAAAGTGTACTTCTTAACCAGACAGCAGTTTCGACACTTAGCCTGAAAAACCCGATAGGATCAAAACTCATAATCCCCGGAGATGAATTTAAAAATGGAGTCAGGGTAGTTGGCATCGTTAAGGATTTTCATCTGCAATCGTTTCATAATAAAATAAATCCTATGCTGATCTATATAAATCCCAAAATGTATATTTATATAGCGCTCAAAATTAATCCGCAGAATAGCGACGAGACAATAAAATATATTAAATCTACATGGAATGCTATTATGCCCGGAACTAACCTTAATTACAAATTTCTGGATGATGCTTATAATAACTTATACAGCCCGGAAGAAAAAACAGGCCAGTTATTATCAGTATTCACGGTACTTGCATTATTCATTTCATGTCTGGGGTTGTTTGGATTTGCTTCATTCATTGTCAGGAAACGCGTAAAAGAAGTTGGGATCAGAAAAGTTATGGGAGCCAAGATCGTGGATATTTCATCCCTTTTATCTAAGCAGTTTATACTATGGATAGCTGTATCGGGTCTGATTGCGTGTCCCATTGCATACTTACTGGTGAATAAATGGCTTCAGAACTTCGCCTTCAGGATTAAAATTGATTGGTGGGTCTTTCTGGTAGCTATCTGTTTAGAACTATTAATTGCTTTACTTATAGTAGGCTGGTTAAGCTGGAGGGCAGCAACGAGGAATCCGGTTGAGGCGCTGAGGTATGAGTAATGAGGCGTGAGGCATGAGGCGTGAGGCAATGAAAAAGGAAAATATTTTCAGAACATCAGACTTAGAATATTAGACTATGTTATTGTATAATCTGAAATCCTCTTTAAGAAATTTAAGAAAAAACTTACTTTTTTCTATTTTAAACCTGACAGGATTTACGGTCGGTTTTACTGTTTGCTTTGTATTATCGTTGTTCATTTATAAGGAATTTACTGTTGACACGGGTTTTGATAACCATAAAAACATTTACAGGTTAATTGACTCGACCAGTAATAGTTCCAAAATGGATTATGATATCGCGTCTGAATTAAAGGAAAAATTTCCGGAGATCACCCAGGCAGCTCCTGTATATTATTCTGGTCTCAATCTCCCAATGTATATCAGATCTGTCAAGAGGACCGATTATGTACTTATTAAAGAGATGATTTCCACTAAAAATGACTTCTTCCGGATTTTTACCTTATACGTTCTGGTTGGAGATAAGGATAAACCATTTTCGGATCTGAATTCAATAGTGATTACAAGATCCACTGCAAATAAGGTATTCGGGAAAACAGATGTGCTGGGAGAAATTGTACATTTTGATAATTCTCTCGAACTTCGAGTCAGTGCTATTGTAGAAGACATGCCCGAAAACTCCAGTTTGCGCGCCGATCTTTTTTTAAATTCTGAAAATGAAAAACTGCGGTTCTCACAAACTTGCCATGGCACTGAAAAAGGTAATATTTGCTATAATCCCGTAGATCTTTATGTTCTTATTAATGAAAAAAAAGATGCATCATCAATTCAAAAGAAGGTAAATTCAGAATTCCCCACAAACAAATCAAATACAAAAGGTGTACTTTTTCAGCCGTTAGATAATATTTACCTGACACAAGGTATTAAAGAGAATGATAACAGATCAGGAAGCACAGGTCTTATATATATTTTCATTTCAACAGCTTTACTTATTCTGTTACTTTCAGTTATTAACTATATTATTTTTACATTGTCAAAGTACTTCAGCACTTTGACAATAATAGGAATAAGGATCACAAATGGCGCTAACAGCAAACAATTAAAACAGTATTTCTATATTGACATAACCTTAACGGTTCTTGTTTCTTTTCTTGCAGCTCTTTACTTCGCATCTGCTGTTCTACCATTAATTGAGAAATTACTTGACTCGAAACTGGAGTTCAGATGGTTTTTTTCCTGGCAGATATCTACTCTGTTCAGTGCTATAATACTGATCGTAGTTATGGTATCTATGTTGGCCCCATCTTATATTATTAAACATTCTGACGTTCAGACTCTTTTCGGGAAAAAAGGATTAAAACACGGGAAAAGGTTAGGACAAAGGATACTTACTGTTTTTCAGATTACAGTATCAATGATTTTGCTTATATGCCTGGCATTTATCCTAAAACAATTGGTATATGTAAAGACTACTGATTTGGGATTTGATAAAGAGTTATTATTAAGGTTAGATATCCCATATGATTTTCAGAATAAACCGGCTCTGAAACAACAGATTGATAATCTTTCATTTGTAAAAAGTTCTTCTTTTAGCAATGGCGGTCCTGGCCTGATAAGGAATCATATGTCCGTCCCTGAAACGGAAGGTCTAATGTTTAATTGTATTTATATTGACCGTCAATTCCTTGAAACTTTTAATATTGAATTGGTTAAAGGCAGGAAGCTTCTAGACGGGGACTTTAAAGAATCATGTTATATTAATGAGAAAGCGCTTAAAATATATAGCTGGGGAAATCTGGAAAACAGAAAATTTAATAACGGAAAAGAGAATGGATATAATATTGTAGGGGTCGTGAAAGATTTTAACATTGCCTCACTGCATAAAGAGATTGAACCCGTTTGCCTCATTTTTTCAGATCAATATTCACTATTAAATATAAGATTACTGCCGGGAAATTTAGACGAACAAATGAAAGTAATTCAAGGAATATGGAAATCGATTTTGCCAGGGGCTCCATTCTCTTATACATTCTTGGATGAATATTTTAATTCTCTTTACCATAAAGAAGATCAGCAGGGAAAAGCGATAGCCATGTTTTCACTTATAGCATTTATAATTACTTGTCTGGGTATGTTAGGACAGATCATGCAGGTTGCTATAAATAAAACAAAAGAAATAGGTATTCGCCGGATCAATGGGGCAAAGGTTTCAGAGATAATGAGAATGCTAAATAAAGAATTTATAATTGGAGTGCTGTTGGCATTTCTGATTGCGGTCCCCGTTTCAGTATTTATTATGAATAAATGGATAGAGAATTTTGCTTACAGGACCAGTATGAGCTGGTGGATATTTGCATTGGCAGGGTTAATGGCTTTGGTAATAGCCCTGATTACTGTTAGCTGGCAGAGCTGGAGGGCAGCAACGAGGAACCCGGTTGAGGCACTCAGGTATGAGTAGTGAGGTGTGAGGTGTGAGGTGTGAGGCATGAGGAAGCAGCTCTGGGCTCAGGGCATGGGGCACAGGGAAGGAAAGCGTGAGGCATGAAGGTGAACTTTATTTAGACGAGAAACTTATAATACATTTATGGGAAAGTTTTCATTCTTCTTAAGGATCACCATCCGAAATTTATTCAAAACTAAAAAGTTTGTCTGGGTAAATATCATTGGCTTATCGGTAGGAGTTACTGTCAGCTTACTGATTCTTCTCTATGTCAGATATGAAACATCATATGACGATTTCAATACGAATGCCAAAAATATCTACCGGATCGTCACAAAGAACCTGCAGGATGGGTCAGTAATGGCAGCCACTCCCCGCGCCTTATCAGATGTCCTGAAAAAAGACTATCCTGAAATTGACAGGGTCATCGGATTAATGAACATAAGAAATGAAATAAAAATTGGAGATAAAAGGTTTGATAATTTAAAGGGGGTAATTGCTGAAAGAGAATTTTTTGATTTTTTCAATCTGCCATTACAGGCCGGGAATAAGCTCACTATTTTTGAAGACCCATTTGAAGCTGTAGTTACCCGGAAATTATCAAATATACTATTCGGACAGGATGATCCTTTGGGAAAAACATTTGAGTATGATAATTATACTTTCAAAATTACAGGTGTTATTAATAATATCCCGTCCAACTCAATTCTGAATTTTGATTTCCTCCTTTCTGATAAGTTCCGGTATAAATATTATCCTGATCTGAGTGAAAGATGGTATGATTTTGGTCTTTTTACCTTCATAACATTTAAGGGGAATAATGTCCCCGTGGGTTTTGAGAAGAAACTAACCAGTATCGAGGAAAAATATTATCCCGATTTCATGAAACACAGAAACAATTTTCTTGTGACTGGCTTTAAGGATACTCATCTGAATTCTGCATTTGAGTATGATCTTGTACCTGGAGTGAGTCCCGTTTATTTATGGTTACTCTCAGCAATAGCACTTGGAATATTAATTATTGCATGCCTGAACTTTATGAACATCTCTATTGCTAATTCCGGTAAAAGAATTGAGACAGTAATTAAAAAAATAAGCGGAGCTTCTCCCAACGGTCTTATTGCTGATTCTTTTACCGAGACATCATTCCTGGTCTTTATCAGTCTTGTAATTTCTGTTTATGCAGTTTATCTTCTTTTCCCATCCTTTAAAACACTTGTTGGGAAAGATGTTGTTGTAAACCTGTCCGATTTAATCCTGTGGATCGGAGTAATCGGGTTCAGCATACTGACAATATTGATTTCAGGACTTTATCCTGCCATATTCCTTTCGAGACCATCCCCTGCCAGAGTCCTGCTTAACAATAAGGAATCCGCCGGGAATGAATTTACTTTGCAGAAAAGCTTTGTTGTACTTCAGTTTTCGATTACAATAATACTTGGAATTACTCAGCTATTCATTATCAAACAAATATCCTACATGCAAAAGCATGGGACGGGTTTTGATAAAAAAGGCCTTATCACTATTTCAGTAGGTTCCCTCGGAGACAATGGAAATGACCGGCTAAAGAATACAGTCCTTTTTGTGCAGGCTTTGGAAAGATATCAGTCTCAACTAGGCTATGGGAAAGCATCAATTACTGAGTTTGTACCGGGATTTGGTTTTAATAATAATTTTAAAATTTATACCTACGGTGAAAATTATGATGAAGGAATGGAACTCCTGTCATGCGATATTGACGAAAATTTTCGCGATGTATTTGGCCTGAAGATTATTGAAGGAAGGTTTTTCTCAAAGGATTTTTCAACCGATCGCGATGCACTTATTTTAAACGAATCGGCCTATAAAAAGCTGGGGTGGAAATCTCTTGATGGAAAAGCTGTGGGATTATTTTCGAAGGAAAACAGGAAAGAGGTAGTTGGTGTGATTTCCGATATAAATGTCAAATCATTGCAATACCCTGTTGGACCTATGATATATCAGTTCGGAAGGCACCATATGTATCCCCGCTACGTTACGTTAAGGCTAAATCCTGACAAAAAAAATGAATCGGTTGAATTTATTAATAAGCAATGGACGAATCTTTTTCCCGGTGTACCTTTTGGCTACGAGAGTATCGAAGAAAAGTACAACGCCGCATATGGCGCTGAAAAAAAAGTTTCCAGGATTACCGGTATCTTTTCTATGCTTGCCATGTTCTTATCCTTGCTTGGAATATATGCATTAAGCTCACTTGAGTCTGAAAAGAGGACAAAAGAGATAGGCATCCGTAAAATAAATGGTGCAAAAGTGACAGAAATATTGTCGCTACTTAATTGGGATTATATTAAGTGGGTTGCACTTGCTTACCTTATTGCTTGTCCCGTTGCATTGGTAATCATAGAAAAATGGTTGCATCAATTTGCTTATAAAACAGAAATCAGCTGGTGGATATTTGTCCTGGTGGGTTTAATTGTAGTATGTACGGCAATACTAACTGTAAGTTGGCAGAGCTGGCGGGCGGCATCCAGGAACCCGGTTGAGGCACTCAGGTATGAGTAGTGAGGCGTGAGGATGACATTAAGGTTGAGGTTGAGGTTGAGGCTGAGGTTGAGATTAAGATAAAGGACAAAAGGAAAAAGATAAAAGTATGGAATTCAACTTTGGGACCTTTGTGATCCGCCAGCTGGCGGATGCGTACTCTGCAGTTAAAGGAATTTAAAACAGTAATAAAATGGAAATAAACTCTTTCAGGATTCTAATATTTCTGATGTTAATAATTGTAATCTCCTGCCACCACAATCGCCTTAAGACCAACGAAAAAGAACTGGCAAAAGTGATAATCATTCAGGAAAAAGAAAAAGAAGAAACGGAAAAAATTGCCAATGAAAAGCTGTTGGCCGATACACTGAACCGTCTTATAATAGGTTTCCGTTTTAAAGAAGACCGTTCAGTAGATCATGCACATCCGCCTGTGACAATAGATATTGCCGGAAGTCTGAATAATATTAAGGAGTTTAAACTATCTGATGTAGCTTCTGAAATCAGATATGTGCGAATAGAACGTGTTCCTGATCCATCACTTCCGGTGGATTTGAAATTCAAATATTATATGATGGATAATTATATAGTTGCAGTTAATTTATATGGTATTCATTTATATTCAAAAGATGGAAGTTACATTCGCTCCGTTGTTAAAAACAAATTTACAGGAGTTGAAGTACATCCTGGTGAAATTAGAATCTGGGACAATTATACAATGAAAGGAGGCGGAGTGTCGGTATGGGCAAATGGGAATAACTTGTTTTACAACTACACTAACAATATTATCGGTCAGAAATACATTATGGAGTATGATTGTTCCTCAACCCAGTTGATACCAGATTATAAGTTCGACCCGGAAAAACCTGATCAGATATCAGGACTTGGAAAGATTGCAATTGATCTCAACCACGGAAAAACAGAACCTCCTAAACCCATTAAACATCCGGGGCTGTCCGGCGGATCTCCTGAAGCTTTCTTTCAGATGAAGAGTGTATTTATGCTTGACCAAAATTCGTACGCTCTCCCTACCCGTCGTGATGACATTATGATGGTAATACTTAATGATCAGGGCGATACGCTTTCAACATTTACAAAGATTGAAAAACTGAAAAACTATACGAACCCGTTGCAACGGGGAACTGATTACGGTACTCAGTATGAGCAGAAAGGGAAATTATATTCCCGGCCTGAGTTTAATGATACTGTTTTTGAGGTGATTCCTCCCAATAGATTATTTCCGGTTTATGTGTTGAAACTGGGAGGTTATAAAACTTCAATACAAGAAGGAGTAGATCCTGATTTTATTCTTACAGGCAAGATCATACCGGGAGATTGGGCTGAAACAAAAGACTTCATCTTTATGACTTATACGAAAGACAGTTATGATTGTCCGAATACCAGGAGGAATAAAACTGTCAAAATCTACCATGCTATATTTTCAAAACTGAGTCACCAGTTGTCTGTGATCAAAGGTGATCCGTACAATTACTCCCCCGAAATAATTGAAAACAACATTGATGGCGGAATACCTGTGTGGCCTTCGACTTATATGATCGGCAATAATGGAGAAATGCTCATATCATTAAAAGGCAAAGAACTGAAAGATCGTGTTAAATCGGAGCAGTTTAAGGTGTCCAAAGCTCCTGAATCAAAGAAGAAAGAGCTGGAAAAAGTGGCCAGGGCAGTATCAAATAATGAAGATATTTTGATGATTGTAAAATAAGTTTAATTCATATGAACCAAATTCAACCTCTACATTTTGATTTACCCCCCGTCCCCCCCAAGGGGGGGCTAAAAACCAGGAAGATTTCAAATTCCCCTTTATGGGATTTAGAAGCAACAAAATAAGGAGATTTAAACGTTATTGGAATGAAAATAAAAATATTAAAAAAAACGTCCTAAAGCCCCCCTTGGGGGGTTTGGGGGTCAAAACTATGAAAATGAAAAGATTATCTCTTCAAGTACTGATTTTATTAATGCTTATAGTGCTTTTCTCCTGTCATCACAATCGCCTTAAGACGAACGAAAAAGAACTGGTAAAAGAGATCCTCATTCAGGAAAAGGCAAAGAAAGAAGCCGAAATCACATCTTTTAAAAAGGAATCTTCTGAAACAGGAATCAAACCCTCAGGCAGCTTCCGGAAAAAAGAGATCAGGTCGGTCGATAAACAGAGACCTCCTGTTAAGATCGACATAATGGGAACCATTAATAATACCCATAAATTCAAACTTTCTGATGTAGCTTCGTCGGTAAGATATGTAAAACTTCAGAACCCTCCCGATACATCACTTCTTTACGATAACTTTTTTTATCGAAACGAACTGATGTCAACAATCAGATCTGATGGCGAACAGATTATTTTTCAAGGCATATTTGGTTTGACACGCTTCAATATGCAGGGAGAATACCAGGAAACAATCTGGAAAAACAAAACAGGAATAAAGTTTTATGGTAATAGTGTTATGTTTGGAGGTCAGGATTTTTTTGGCGTGCTACCACATATCCCTGTCTCTTTAATAAATGGAAACCTATATTCCAATTTTCAGGATGGACCAGAGAAAACAGGTCAGGTTATGAAATACAAACTAAGTACAGGCAAAAAAATTTTAGTTCAACTCCAGGCTGAGGTACCTGGAGCTGGCCATTTCCCGGGGGATACTATATTGAATATTAAAAAACAATGGTGGGAAGGTTTTAGTTTGATATATGGTACAAGTTCCGAAACATGGGCCGGAGTAAACGACAAATGGCAGGCAGGAAAGTCAGGCTCGTTACTTGTGACGTACAACAACATAGGCGATACGCTATGCCAATTTACAGATTATGACCGCATTGTAAACTTTACACATACCACCTACAGAACCCCGGTGGAATTATCTACCTACTATTTTGACGGGTTGTTGACAATCAAACAGGAATACAACGATACTGTCTTCAGACTGATCTCTCCCGACAGGCTATTACCTGTATATATTATTGATTTTGGAGATTTCAAAGTTAACTTCATGGATGGACTTAATCCGGATTTTGATTTATCTGGCAAGTATTTACTTAAATCTATCTATGAGACAAACAACTATTTATTCATCAGATACACACAACATTATGATGTTCCGGATTTTCGTAAGAAAAATGCTGTAAAGTTTTATAATGCATTATTCGATAAAAAAGATGGCAAGTTATATCACCAGCCCGGGTTTACTCTTCTGCCTAATGGTTTAGAAAATGACCTTGATGGAGGTATGCCATTCTGGCCTGATTTCATAACACCGCAAGGCGAAATGATGAAGCTTGTCTCTGGACAGATATTGA
Source organism: Bacteroidales bacterium (assembly GCA_050014255.1). Classification (GTDB taxonomy): domain Bacteria; phylum Bacteroidota; class Bacteroidia; order Bacteroidales; family VadinHA17; genus LD21. The sequence goes on from JBEKDR010000004.1 coordinate 59,030, forward strand.
AGGATTATATTAATTCTGAAGTATTCAAAGAAGCCAAAATTTCAGGAAATGACCGGCAAAAACAAATTATAATGGCATCAGGATTAAGGCCAACAGATATGGTGGTAGTGATTGTGAAATGAGTGTTTACCCCCCATCCCCCCCAAGGGGGGGCTAAAATATATTAGAAAGTTTTTATATGAAAGAATTAGACAAAACAATGTATTTCATGGCAAAACCTGACATTTTGGAAGCAGCAAGGATTCTTCATAAGACCATGACAATTCCAGAAAAATTACTTTGGGATAAACTTAAACAAAAGCAGATCTGTGGACTGCGTTTTCGCAGACAACATCCTATAGAGTTTTTTATCGCTGATTTTTATTGTCATCAAATAAGGTTAGTCGTTGAAATTGATGGTGAGATTCACAATCAACAGGAAGAATATGATGATGGAAGGTCAGCTGAGATGGAAAAGTTTGGTATTAAAACTATCCGGTTTAAAAATTGGGAGGTAGAAAATGACATAGATGACGTAATAATAAAAATAAAAAACATTGTTAATAAGCGTCTTAAAAGCCCCCCCTCGGGGGGGTTGGGGGGTAAAAGCCAGGAGATTTAAGAAATAAAACAAAATTAAAAGCCACCCATTTGGGGGGGTTGGGGGTAAAAACCATAGAAACAAGAAAATAATCTCATTCCAGATATGAACAACTTTATCAAAATCGCGTTCAGGAACCTTACAAGAAAACCGATCTATTCAATTATCACATTTACGGGTTTTACTTTCAGTATCGCGGCTAGTTTACTTATTTATCTCTGGGTGTATAATGAGCTGAGTTACGAAAAGTTCCATCCCGATTATCAGCGTATCTATCGTGTGCTTACTCTTTCAAAGGAGGGTGACAGAATTCTAAAATCTCCAATGTGTTACCGTCCCGTTCCTAAGACCATGAAGATGGATTATCCTCAGATTGAATACGCAACTTATATCAGTTACGACTCGGAAGATTCTCCTCTAAAACCTGAAACAGGAAGTGAAAAAATTGAAGCAAGAAGGTGCTGGACAAATGACGATTTTTTTAAGATCTTTGCAGGCTTCAGATTTACAGAAGGCTCCTCCAAAAGCGCTTTTGATAAACCTGATAATATTGTCTTGTCCGAAAAAACTGCAAAGAAAATTTTCGGAAATCAGCCCGCTCTTGGGAAAGTACTTATCAGTGACAAATACTCCAAAGAAGTATATACAGTAGGCGGAGTGATCCGTATTCCTGAACAAAGCCATATTGACTTCGGGTATATGCTCTCCGAAACGAATAGTCACCTTCTTGATTATTCAAATAATTGGGGAGACAAGGGGTTTGTGAGGGTATATATTAAACTTGCGAAAGACGCCCAGATTGATAATCAATTTTTGTCTGCTATATCAAATCATATAAGCAGGTATTCGAAAATCACCGACAAACTTATGTTCCAGCCTCTGGCAGATATCCATCTTTATTCAGATTATCAAAATGACTTTTATGATAAACACCCGGGGAGTTACAAGTATGTCTGGATATTTTCAGTACTTGCATTACTGATTGTGCTTATGGCATCGGTTAATTTCTCAGCTCTTTCAGTCGCAAGGGCATCGGAGCGTTCGGTAGAAATAGGCATAAGGAAAGTGACCGGGGGAAGCAGGATCAGTATCTTCCGTCAGTTTCTTACAGAATCTGTATTTCAGACATTCGCAGCCACTGTTATTGCTCTCTTTGTTGTCTGGTTCATATTGCCCTGGTTTAATACGATATCCTCCCAGGAACTGACTTTTAATGTCTCCACGGAATTAATCATCAATCTTTTCATACTGACTTTTCTGGTTGGTATTATTGCCGGCATTTATCCTTCCTTTTACCTTTCCTCTTTTAATCCAATTGGAATTTTCAGAGGCGGCACCATTTCCGGATCGAGGAGTAATTTTATCAGAGCGCTCGTTACTGTCCAGTTTACAATAGCAATCTTCTTTATCATCTCTACATGCATGTTCATCAAGCAATTAAGTTATATTCACAACAAGGACCTTGGTATTGATAGTAAAAATATTGTGGTCATACCGACTGGTTTGTGGTATGATAATAAGGATTTTAAACAGGAATTATTGAGAAATCCGAAGGTTCTGAGTGTTTCAGCAAGCACTTATGCGCCTATTGATATCGGTTTCAATGGAGGACTGTCTCTCAACCACCAGGGACGAGTAGATACGCTACAGGTAAATTACTATTTTGTGGATGAAGATTTTGCCAAAACTTATAAACTTGAGGTAATTAAAGGTCAATTCCTTCAAATGGATTATTCGGGCTATTGGAAAGAAGGTGAAAAAGCAGGCAAGAGCAGGAAAGAAGGGAAAGAGTACACTTTGTCAATGCCCATAGTTATTAATCAGACAGCAGAAAAGCTTCTTGGATTTGATGATCCCATAGGACAGCGGGTTGGTGATAATGTAGTTGTCGGAGTAGTGAAAGATTTTCATTTCAGGTCGCTTCATTTTTCCATTGAACCTCTGGTTATGTCCAATAATCCTGAAGTAATAGGAACAATGAATGTACGTATTTCACCCGGTAATACAAATGAAACACTTAATTACATCCGCGATACTTATAAGAAACATAGGGAAGGAAGGGAATTCTCTTATACCTTCTTTGAAGACCTTCTGAATGAAAAATACCAGGCAGAGACCCGTCTTAAAAACATCACGGTTGCTTTTGCATTATTGGCAATAATAATTTCAGTCCTTGGAATTCTTGGAATGTCTGTCTTTTCTATTGATCGCCGCACAAAAGAAATCGGAATCCGAAGAGTGGCAGGTGCAAAAAGTTCGGAAATTTTGATTTTATTGAATAAAGAATTCATCTTATGGGTCATCGTGGCTTTTGTAATCGCCTCGCCGATTGCATGGTACGTAATGAATAAATGGCTTCAGAATTTTGTTTATAAAACAGAACTCAGCTGGTGGATATTTTTATTAGCAGGAATAATAGCGTTTGGAATTGCATTAATAACAGTAAATTGGCAAAGCTGGAGGGCGGCGACGAGGAACCCGGTTGAGGCGCTCCGATACGAGTAGTGAGGAGTGAGGTATGAGGAGTGAGGAGTGAGGAGTGAGGAATGAGGTATGAGGCGTGAGGAAATAGAGCTCAGAGCGAAGGGCTCGGGGAAAGAAAGGAATGAGGTGTGAGGCGTGAGTTCATGTTATATTTTTAAGAAAAACCAGAATAAATGTTTCGATATTATCTGAAGTTAGCACTTCGTAACCTGAGGAGTCAGAAAAAATACACATTATTCAACAGCCTGGGGTTAATAATTGCATGTTTAAGCATTTATGTAATAACCATCTGGATTAAAAATGAGCTTAGCTTCGACAGGTTTCACAGCAAAGCTGACCGGATTTATCGGTTAACTGCCAAAGAGGACTGGCCAAACGGTTATAAAGCACACTATGCCTGGATGTTTGCCCACGATTGGAACAAACAAATTGAACCATTTTTCCCGGAAATTGAAAAAATTGCACGTCTTGCCCCCATGCGTAAAACAGCTGTCAAGTTTAATGAGAACGAGTTTTTTACTAAGAATGTCTTTGTCGCCGATTCTGCTTTTTTTGATGTATTCGATATTGTTTTTACACAGGGTTCCAGTGACAACTTTATAAAAATAATAAATTCTGTAGTCATAAGTCAGACAATTGCTGAGAAACTTTTTCCTGATAAATCAGCAATAGGAAGTATGATTAAATTATCCGGTGAATTTGAAGAAAAGATGCACGATTATCAGGTGGTAGGTGTAATGCAGCCATTACCACATAATTCTCATTTCCATGCAGATATCCTTGTAAACAGTTCAGATAAAGGCTTCCTGAATACATCCTATTATTATGTTTTGTTAAAAAAAGGTTCAGACTATAATAGCATAGTCAATAAATTCGAAAGTTTCAAAAAAATCCATCTTAAGAAAGAAGATGCACCGTATTTCACATTTAATCTTCAACCAATTACGAAGATCCATTTATTCTCAAACAAGGATCGGGAGCTGGAAATGAACGGAGATATTAAAACAGTCTGGCTCTTCATGCTTATCGGTATGGTAATATTGGTTATTGCCATCATAAATTATTCCAATCTGAATATTGCTTCATACCTGAAACACTCTGATAATTTCATTGTTACACGTTACTTTGGTGCACAGGGATCTGATATAATTCTTCAATTTCTAATCGAAAGTTCAATAGCCGGATTTATCGTGGTTTTTATTTCACTCTTACTTCACGGTCCTGTTATAGGTCTGTTGCGTGGAATTGATGGCATTAACATTCAAAGAAATACGGGTATTTTATTTACATTTCTGACAAGCTTTTTTTTGCTTGTGATTCTGATCATTGCAGGCACCTATCCGGCATTGTTTTTCAATTCCTCTTTTCAAAGAAAAAGGTATAATTTGAAGACAGGCAAAGATGTTTTTTCAAAAAAATTGTATTTCAGTAAACTAATGTTAATCGTCCAATTCACTTTATCAATAACTTTAATAATTGCTGCAATCACTATCAAAAAGCAAAACCAGTTAGCCCTTTCAAATCGTGTCACTCAGGATTATAAAAACATAATTATTTTTAAAAATCTGAACTGGGAAGTGAAGCCATTATATCCCAAGTTCAAGGAAGAACTTCTGCAAAATTCAATGATTTCTGATGTTTCAGCTGTTATGAGTGAACCAACATTTGATGATAAAGATGTTTTTACGATTAAAGATGGAGACTTAAAACCTGAGAAAAAGAAATTAGCGTTACATATGCTGATTTGTGACGATAACCTTGTTAACTTCTTTAATCTTAAGATAATTGCAGGGGAAAATTTTCCAAAGTATATTCCCAAACAAAACTTTGAGAGTTATATTCTCAATGAAGAAGCAACAAAATATCTGGGTTTTGATAACCCGGATGAAGCAATTGGTAAACGACTGAGTTTTAATTTTGATGTTGACAGTATTCTGTTTGGAGGAAAAATTATCGGAGTAGTAAAAGACTTCCATTATGCTACATTACACAATGAGATAAGGCCATTGGTTATGTTTCAGCAACCTGTGTGGTATTGGACATTTATGGTAAAATTTAATCCGAAAAATAAGGCTCAGGCATTGCAACTAATAAATGTGTCTTGGAAAAAAGTTTATCCCAATTACCCTTTCGACTATATTTATCTGGACGATTTATATAACCAGGCATATTCAAAGGAAATAACTCAAAGCAAAATTATTAACCTGTTTTCAATAATCGGTTTACTAGTTGCCTGCATTGGTTTAATTTGTCTTACATCCTATATTGCAGAAACCCGAACAAAAGAACTAGGTATTCGTCGTGTAAATGGTGCTAGAGTCACAGATTTACTAGTTATGCTAAACAAAAAACCGGCAAAATGGGTAGTCATCGCAATTGTTATTGCTTTTCCTGTTTCCTGGTATGCTATGAACAAGTGGCTTCAGAACTTTGCTTATAAAACAGAACTCAGCTGGTGGATATTTGTATTGGCCGGAATTATTGTTCTTGGGATTGCTTTATTAGCAGTTAGCTGGCAAAGTTTTAGGGCATCAACAAGGAATCCGGTTGAGGCGCTGAGATATGAATGAGCTATCTCCTAAATCCATGACTTTTACCCCCCATCCACCCCAAGGGGGGGCTAGAAAAGGAGAGAAATTTCAAAGTCCCCCCCTGGGGGGATTTAGGGGGTGAAAGATATGGGAGATGTTTAGGGTTAAATAATGCAGCATATCCCCAAAATCATCGTCTTTTTTAAGTATATTAAATAAAATCTTCTTCAACCAGATCATTTGTACTACCAACTTACATGCCTATACAATGAAAAACAGAATTTCTATTCTCCTTGTACTGTCTCTGATTTCCCTTAATGTTTCAGCACAAGATGGATATACAGTTAAAAAGGACTCTCTACAATCAGAGGTTTTGAAACAAAACCGTAAGATAAACATCTTTTTACCTGAAGGTTATGATGCCAAAGATGTCAGATTCCCAGTTCTTTATGTTCTCGATGCCGACGGACGTGATCAGCACACTGTCCCAACTGCAAGATTTCTGACCGTAAATAACAAGATGCCCAAAGCCATAGTGGTCGGAATATTCAATATAGACAGGAACCATGACTTTCTTCCGGATTCCAGTCAAAGTGCAACTACAGGGGGCGGAGCAGATAATTTTCTGCAGTTCTTTAAAAAAGAGCTTATCCCATATATTAATAAAAACTTCAAGACTGAACCTTTTAATGTATTGATCGGTCATTCGTTTGGTGGAGTTTTTGTAATGCACGCACTCTTAAATGATCCTGATCTTTTTGATGCCTATATTGCTATAGATCCCAGTTTTTGGTATAAGAACCAAATGCAGGTTAAAAGCGCTCAGAATGAATTTCTGAAAGCTAAAAACTGGAATAAACCAATTTTCATTTCGGGACGCGAAGGAGGTGGTATGAAAGATATGGGAATAACATCGATGGAAAAACTTCTTAAAAACTCTGCTCCCCAGGGACTGAAATGGAAGGTAATGGCCTATTCTAATGAAGACCATGGTTCCGTACCATTTAAGAGTGTCTATGATGGCTTGCGTTATATTTTTGATTCCGGAGGCAATTTCACAGTCTTTCCGATGGGAGGTATTATACCAAAAGGAACTACTTCCTATGCATTCGTTCAGAATATCAATCCTAATCTTAGATATACAACTGATGGTTCCGAACCGACAGTTACATCTCGTGTCTGCAAACAAAAAATTGAGATAACCAAGCCATGTACTTTAAAGGTTAAGAGTGTCGTATCAAATTATAAAAATCTTCCGGGTGTTACAAGGATTTTCGCTGAAGGTGATTACATGGACGGACAACAATCCGTTGAAAACCTTAAACCGGGTCTTAAATATTCCTATTATGAGGGAGTCTGGGATTCAGTTCCGGATTTTTCAAAGCTTACTACAAAAAAGACTGGCACAATTGAAAATCTTGATTTGAGCTTTGCTCTGAAGAAGGACAGTTTCGGTGTACAATTTGAAGGATATCTGCATATATCAAAAAAAGACCTTTACGATCTATGGATAACATCCGATGATGGATCCAAAGTATTCTTTAATAATCAGTTACTATTTGATAATGATGGTTTGCATTCTGCAGATAACCCGGTTGTTAAGCTTGTTCCCCTTAACCCTGGTTACTATCCGATAAGAATAGATTATTTTCAGAAGACTGGAGGTGAGTCTGTTACGCTGGGTTGGGTAACAGGCAAGAAAAAGCTTCAGGCATTGCCAATCCCGAAAGAAATGCTGTTTTATAAAGAGTAATCCCATATCCCACATTGGTTAAGGCTTCGCCCCATTATGATTGCAGGGCCACACCATGGCGTGGCCTATTTTTAAAGTAATAAATATCAGAAGTGGTGACTTTTTTCTTCCGGAATGATATTTTTGTAATGCTTAAATCTCACGAGTACCTGACTCACAAAATGCACGGACTCTGTTCCCCTGAAATATCCGTTTTTTACTACAGTATCATTATAGTATTGAGGTTCAGATTTTTTAAGAATCCATATAGCGACATTCCCATCCCATTTATGTGGATTCATACCGTTTTTCCCAGCCAGTTTCATGGCATCAAGTACGTGACCAGGTCCGGCATTATATGCTGCAAGGATAAAGTTAATTCTTTCCTTCTTATCAGGTATTATAGGATCGAATATTGAATGCAGCCAATTGATATAATGAATCCCGGCTTTCAAATTGTTTTCAGGAGAGGAAGTTATATTAATACCGAAGTTTCTTCCCGTAACCGGCATAATCTGCATTAAACCGTAAGCACCCGCTTCGGATGTCACATTCGGCTCGAACCTTGACTCCTGGCATATCAGAGAAGCAAGTAACCTCCAGTCCCAGTTTATACTGGTACTGAAATACTTTATCATATCGTCGTATTGTGATATTTTTCCCCAATTTCCGAAAGTATGTTCATGATTTTTATCATCCGGGAATGATTTCAGTAGTTCAAAATTAAACCCCATCGGTTCACCCTTATAAATAAAATAGTCCGTTGAATTAAAGTCAGCCACAGCATTTGCTTTTCCTCTTTTATCGATTGATTCAGGATCAGAGGAGACAATATTCTTATTTAGATTTTTAGAAGAGTGATGATCTGAACATGAGGTAAAAACTGTTACAAGTAGAGCGAACAGAAATACTGGTTTTTTTATCAAAGTTGTTGATTTAGTTAAACATTTACTTTCAAAAACGGGTGCAAAGTTACAACAATTTTCTTAATCATAAAATGTCCAGGATAAACCATATCGTAACATTCTGATATTCATTGGATATGTGGGCACCATTTCATAGTTGTAGCCCATCAGTTTGGCATTTACATGATCGAACATTACGTAGATTCTTGTTCGTTTAATCTTTAGATTTAAAAAGACGTTGATAAAGGGATAATCGCCGGCAGTCGCATTATCCTGACGATAGAATCTTCCTGTGGCCGGCATATACGCATACGGATGATATATCGTATTGTAAGTTACGTCAACTCCTAATTGTGTATTCAGCTTCCCTCCCGTTTTCACAAATCTGAAGAGGTGTTCAAAATATCCTGCGGATCGAACAGTAACCAGAGGAAGGTCAAGTATCTCTGAATTGGTGCTCTTCTGAACAATTACATCAGATGCGAGGTGAAATTTCCAGGCTCTTAATTCATTTTTGACAGTAACAGCTGCAACTGAAAGTCCACCAGAATATTGAGAAGGAAGTTTAGTAGTATCAAAATCTGTATAATTTTTTATTATGGCATAATTAAGCTTCAATTCTGTTTTTCTGGCAGGATATTTGAATGCGGTACCAAGATCGATCCTGAATTCCTTTTTAAAATTATTATCCCATTCAAAGTTGTTACCGCCCCAGTGGTCGTACCATATTGATGGTTGTGTATTTGCCATTGATCCTGTAATCAACCAGGATGCTCTTCCCTTTTTCCAGTCAAATGATTTTGAAATTTCACCATTCAAATTAAAATCCCCGGCTCTGTAACCGGTCACATACAATTCTCCTGTTGCTAACCAGCCGAACTTTTCTCCAATGCTGTTATGCAATCTCCCGATCAAAACATTGCTGTTTTCGTGCAATGCAGCAATAGTGCCATTAAATGTGAAATGAACCGGATTAACGTAACTATATGTGGAAATTTCATTCCGGATCCCTACTCCACCTCCCAGCGTGAACTTTCTTGTTTCATCAGTTGAAAAATCAAACCTCACGGTATTTTTAATGGCTCTCGAATAGATGGAATCAAAAGTGAGAGTATTTGTTATATATATATTATTATAAAATCCTGATGTTGGATAGGCATCCTGGTATCTTCGAACATTACTTTCAAATTCGAAAATATGAGAAAAAGTCCCGCTCAATCCAAAAAATCCTGATCGTTTGCGCGATGTACTATCTGATTTTAATTTTGGAGTGCTCTCAAAAGTATATCTCTGTACCAGAAGCAGGTTGCGATTTTTAAGTGTGCTGTTTGCATCATCAAGTGCACCCAGATTTGTGGGAACGTCGATGGTATTGGGGTTGGTAAGATCTAAAGTAGTTTGAATTCCGCCATTTTCGTACGATGTCAGATTATTTATACCTGCCGAAAAGTATGCTTTGTATTTATCTCCGGTATATGAGGTGTAAAAAGTAAATGTCTTATCTGAAGATCTCTGGTAATTATATTGGCCAAGACTGAAAACTATATCATAAATGAGGCCGAAATTAATAAACCTGTTTATATTTTGCGAATACCTTACTCTGAAGGTTTGCTCCGAATTATCCACCTGCCCTGCAAAACTCCAGTCCAGTTCGGTAAACGGAACCTGTGTATTCATGAATATCGGATTGGAAGAGGTATGCATAAAAGGGTAATAATAGGAATAGAGGAATTTTTCAGGGTCAGTAATCCTGTCAAAAAAACTGAGCTGATAAAAAGGCAGGCCATAATTACCAAGCGTCGCATTTACAGGTGAGTACTTGTCTGCCATTCTGTACCGGTTTGATAATGAAAAGACTGTATCAATAGGGATATTTACCTCCTCAGAGTAGTCTGCAGAAAGAGTCCATTCCTTTAATATCCGTGGCTTTTTTACGGAATCTGTTTTGTGTGTATTTGAATATCTTGACTTTATTAAAGAGTCCTGTTTCTGGGTATTTGATCTGGATGGAATGTCATTTTGTTTCTGGGCATATAAACCTGAAGAAATAGCGAGAAGCAATATAATAGAAATGTGTCTGATCATCAGGTGCAAATATAGAAAATATGAAAGAGATTGTTGTTAAGGAATAATAAACCTAAAAGTTCTTTTTGGAATATTGGAGATTCCTCATTCCGCTTCGCTTCATTCGGAATTCCTCGTCCGCCACCTGGCGGACGAGGAATCTCCTCTCAACTTTTCTGAAACTTTAAAAGACGCCTTTTTTAAACTGATTTTAATCTACATTATCATTCAGGTAAGCATTGTTCTCTCTTAAAACAGGTTCGTCATTATCATCCGATGTTAAAGTGAACTTTGATAATTTGCTTTCAGCTCCTGCTTCCGGCACACCAAGAGACAGGTTTCTTCTGACATATGCCGGCACATCTTCAAAAGTATCAATATTCTCCTTCATGGTCTTATTCGAGAGACCTTCTCTTTTAAGGATGTTTTGCATATGTTTCACTTTTCTCAAAGTCGCTTCGGGCTTTTCACTGTTTTCTTCATTTTCACTGGTTCTTCTGCTTCTGATTTCATCTATCTCATGACTATGCTCAAGACTGAAATCAATAACTCCCTGTGATTCTTCTTCAAAATCGGTAATCAAAGATTTTTTCCCCTTTTCATGAACAGAAAATACGTCCTGGCCCGTTTCAGGTATTATCCTGGATGGAATAGAATTTTTACCGGTCAGTAATTCGACTTTATTTCGCTTCTTAGCCTTGTAAGGATGAAAAATGCTGTTCGATTCAAATCCTGTTGCGATAACCGTCACACTAATTTCCTCATTAAGATTTTCATCTTTTGATAATCCTCTGATTATCAAGGCATCATCTGATGCAGCCTCATACATGTAATCGGTAATTTCACCGAGTTCATCCATTGTTATTTCATGTTCCCCGCTACCTGAGGAAATGTTTATTAAAATACTTTTCGCTCCGGTTATATCATTGGAATTCAACAATGGCGATGCGAGAGCATTCTCTATCGCTTTTATCGCCCTGTTTTCTCCGGCTGCCTTACCCATACCCATAATGGAAACTCCCGAGTTTTTCATTACAGTTTCAACATCAGCAAAATCAACGTTAATATAACCCGTTACGGTAATGATCTCAGCAATTCCTTTTACGGCAGTGGTCAGAATATCATCAGCCTTTGCAAATGCTGTCGATACGGGCTGGTTTCCATATATCTCCCGCAGCTTTTCATTGTTTATAACCAGCAATGAATCAACATAATCTTTTAGTTCTGTTACCCCGTCAATAGCATGCCTGATACGTACTTTCCCTTCAGATTTAAAAGGGATTGTGACAACAGCAATGGTGAGCAGTCCGGCTTCTTTGCAGGCCTTTGCAATTACCGGAGCAGCTCCGGTACCCGTACCTCCTCCCATTCCGGTTGTGATAAAAACCATCTTCGTGTTTCCCGATAATGCTTCCATTACATCGTCTATATTTTCTATGGCTGCCTGTCTGCCAATTTCCGGTTTACTTCCGGCGCCCCTTCCTTCGGTAAGCGATTCTCCGATCTGGACTTTTATTGGTACCTGACTTTTTATAAGAGCCTGATGGTCGGTATTGCAAATCACAAAATTCACATCCGTGATGCCCTTTTCGAACATGTGATTGACAGCATTGTTGCCTCCGCCACCTATTCCAAGAACTTTAATAATCGACGACCTTTCTACGGGCAGATCAAAGTTCATTATATCATCTGACATAGTGTAATTATTTAATTGATTATGAACAGCAGTTGTTTAACAGTAAACCATATTTATCATTTGATAGGCTGATCTTCAACCTCAAACATCCTGGAAAGCATGCTTTTAATTTTTTCTGTGAGAGGGATCTTTTCCTCTTCCTGTACCGGAGGTGCAAAAGTTTCTTCCTCTCCCTCATTATGCTGGTCAGCAACTACAGTCCTGGGTTTTACATAATCTTCCGAATTGCCTGCATTGAACGACTTTTTATAGGTTTCAAGATATTCAAAGCCTCGCATTATCAATCCGACACTCGTTGCGTACATAGGCTGGTTAATTTCATTTTTAGCTGTTCCTGCAAGATGTTCATTCGGGAGACCAATTCTTACATCCATGGCAGTTTTAAACTTCATCAACTGGGGCAGGTGTTTCAGCAGTGCACCTCCACCCGTGATTACAACACCGGCAGCGAGCTTATCTGCATATCCTGAATTCTGTATTTCAAAATTTACAGCGTCGATAATCTCTTCCATTCTTGACTGAATTATATAAGCAAGGCTTTTAAAAGATATCTCTTTAGGTTCACGCCCGCTTATACCAGGAATGGAAACAACCTTATCTTCAGGTGCAATATCGCCAAGAGCTGAACCATACTGAATTTTAAGCTGTTCTGCATGCCGCTGCAGTATTGCGCAGCCCTCCTTTATATCTTTTGTCACTACATTTCCGCCAAAAGGTATCACTGCCGTATGACGGATAATATTGTCATAATAAACAGCTACATCAGTAGTTCCTCCACCGATATCCACCAGTACAACTCCGGCTTCTTTTTCGTCATCGGTAAGCACTGCATCGGAAGAAGCCAGTGGTTCCAGTATCATATCCTTCACTGTCAGATTTGCTTTCCTGATACACTTTTCTATGTTTTTTGCTGCAGCTACCTGTCCGATCACAATATGGAAGTTAGCTTCCAGCCTCCTGCCGCACATGCCAATAGGACTCTTGACACCGGTCTCATTATCCACGATGAAATTTTGAGGGATAACGTGAATTATCTCTTCCCCGATGTCGATATGTATCTTATGCATATCTTCAATCAGCCTGAATACCTCCTCTTTTTTTATTTCATCATCATATGCTTCGCGCATTATATAGCCACGGTTTTTCATACTTTTTATATGTTGACCGGCTATACCGACAAAAACTTCAGAGAACAGAATCCCCGATCTCTTCTGTACGTCCTCAACGGTTGTCTGAATTGCGTTTACTGTCTCCTCAATATTAAGAACAACGCCTCTCTTCACACCCTTTGAAAGAGCTTTGCTAAGTCCGAGAATCTCAATTTTTCCATTCTCGTTTTTCTTGCCGACAATTGCCACAATTTTAGTGGTTCCTATGTCAATGGCTGCTACATACTGTTCCTTTTTGTTCATAGCTTAATTATGGTTATTTCTGATTATCTCTTTTTTTACAAACTATCTGATCTTTGAATTCAAGGTTTATCAATGAATATTTATTCCAACCGACTTCAGGTAGCACCTTATCGTAGAAAGCCTCAAGGTTTCTGAGTTTCCCCTCGTAATTTTCAGTGGTTCCAAGGTGTATCTGCTGGTTTCCGGCACGCGGAATAAGGTCTATTTCATCGTTTCCGTCCACATATATCTGATCGATCTGAGCCGACCAGAATTTATCATCATTTATATAATTCACCAGAGGATAAATATCTTTAAGGATTGATTTTTTTATAGTGGTGTCAAGAACACTTACCCCATTAAGCATGGCTGCACTGATATTCACATTGCCTTCAACAATATGTAATCGCGGATTATAAAGGTTTCTTCTCCTCATTACAACTCCGTCTTCATCAACAAAATAATCTCCGCCATTATCGGGCATCACTCTCATAACCGGATTACGTTGTTCCACGTAAACATGCACCATTCCATCAATTGTCATATAGGCTTCAACTTTCTTTATTTCTCTCAATACATTAATCCTGCTTTCTATTGCCGAGACTGATACTTCTTTAACAGGCTTACCGGCTATCCTGTCTGAGTTTCCGTAAGCAAGATTTAAAAGCTGTCTTTTTGTGACAAAATGATAATCAGATGAATCGCCTATATCAATAACTACTCCTCCGCATGGTTTCGAATTTGTGGAACTGGCCATATAAACAGGCATTATAATAATGTATAATACCGGGATAATCAATAGTATTTTCAGGAACTTCTTCATTTAACTCTCTCTCTCTTAAGCTTTTTCTCGATAGGACCAACCAGCGTATCAATATCACCGGCCCCGATTGTCAAAAGAACATCAAGTTCTGAAGTATCCAGTTTACCCGGGATATCCTCTTTTGCCATCAGTCTTTTTTTGCCGGATCTCATTTTATTGTAAATCAATTCGGATGTAACCCCCTCTATTGGTTTTTCGCGTGCAGGATATATTGGCAACAGTATTGCTTCATTCAATTCATCGAGTATTTTTGCAAAACCATCAGCATGGTCGCGGGTACGTGAAAAAAGATGAGGTTGAAAGATCCCTGTTATTTTCCTTCCTGTAAAAAATTCTTTAATGCATGTAATGCACGCTCTTATCTCCTCAGGATGATGACCATAATCATCAATATAAGCCAGACCCGGAATATTTATTCTTATATCAAACCTTCGTCTTACGCCCTGGAAAAGCAGAACAGCTTTCCTGATTTCCTGTTCAGTAACCCCGCACATCAATGCGACTGCAATGGCTGCCGTGAAATTTTCTATGTTAATAATACCGGGGAACGCAAAGTGCAGATCTTCAATGGTAGTCGAAGGTGTTTTAATATTGAAACTGTAATAGTCTTTATAGCGCTTAATACCGCTTGAGAGAAAATCAGCATTGTTCTCAAGCCCGTAAGTATAGCAGGAAACTCCTTCAGGAACAATAATTTCTTTACGTATTCTGCTGTTCACTATAAGCTTGCCACCCTGCCTGATTTTTCCGCAAAACTCATTATATGCCTTAATCATCGTACCCTGATCTCCATAAATATCAAGATGGTCGGCATCAAGTGAAGTCACAACAGCCATAAGTGGATTGAGCCGGTGAAAGGAACGGTCAAATTCGTCAGCTTCCATCACCGTATATCTGCTGTCGCCCAATAATAGATTTGAATCATAATTCTTTGATATCCCACCAAGAAATGCTGAACAATCAATGTGTGACTGTTTCAGTAAATGAGCTATCATAGCAGACACAGTGGTCTTACCATGAGTGCCCGCAACGGCCAGAGTGTCGGTATGCATTGAAATCTCACCAAGGATCTCAGACCGCTTATAAATCGAATATCCGCTGCTTCTGAAGAAAGCAAGAATTTTGTTTTCAGCAGGAATAGCAGGTGTGTAAACTACGATGACCCTGTTTTTATGTGAAACATTCCTGAAAAGATAAGGAAGGACACTTAATTCATCATTATATGTAACAATACAACCATTCTCAATTAATGAGTGAGTTATCCCGCTTTCAGATCTGTCGTATCCCGCTATTTTGTACCCGCCTTTTGCAAAATAGAGAGCAAGGGCGCTCATGCCGATACCTCCGATCCCGACAAAATACAATCCTTCTATATTTTTAAACTCGATCATTTCCGTATAAGCTTAAGAACTTCTTCAGCTATTCTTACATCTGCATCCTTGTCGGCCATTTTAAGGATGTTTTCAGACAGCATGTCTCTCCTTGTTTTATCTGATATCAGCTTAATTGCCTCATCTACCAGAGTTTTAGATGCCGCAATATCTGATATTAACACAGCAGCATTCCTGGTTGACAGAGCTTCTGCATTCCTTGTCTGGTGATCTTCTGCAACATTCGGAGAAGGAATCAGAATTACAGGTTTGCCAACGAGACATAATTCAGAGATCGTACCTGCTCCTGCTCTGGATACAATTATATCTGCAGCAGCATAAGCATAATCCATCCGGTCAATAAACCCATGCACAGATATATTTCCGCTGAATGTTAAGGCTACTAGTGCCCTGACGTTTTCAAAATAATATTTTCCTGTCTGCCAAAGCCATTGACAATCTGAGTCTCTGAGCTTATTTATGTTTTCTGACATGCAGCTGTTTATGCTACCTGCTCCCAGAGAACCACCCAGGATGAGGATCACCGGAAACTCCTTTTTCAGGCTGAAAAATGAAAGCGCTTTATCCTGTAAAATCTTAAGATTGTCGAAATTATGCCGCACCGGATTACCGGTTTTAATTATTTTTTCGCGAGGAAAATATTTTTCCATTCCATCGTAAGCGACACAAATGGCTGAAGCTCTTTTTGCCAGAAGTTTATTCGTAACACCGGCATAACTATTCTGTTCCTGGATCAGGGTCGGAATTCCCATTCTTCCCGCCTGCCTCAGAACAGGTCCGCTGGCATAACCGCCAACACCGACAACAACATCAGGCATAAATTCCTTTATAACTTTTTTCGCTTTGTCAAGGCTCCTTAAAAGTTTTATCAGAACTGAAAAGTTTTTAAGCGACAGACTTCTGTATAATCCTGCGACCGGCAATCCGATTATCGTATAGCCCGCAGCAGGAACTTTTACCATTTCCATTCTTCCTTCTGCACCGACAAAAAGGATCTCAGTCTCAGGCTCAATTTTCCTGAGAGCATTGGCAATTGATATAGCCGGAAAGATATGACCGCCGGTACCACCGCCACTGATTATTATCCTTTTATGTTTTTGCTGGTCCATATATTTTTTCTCCTTCATCAGATATTTCTTCTTCAGGAAGTTCTTCTTTTTTTATTCTTGCATTTACCACCCTGCTTACACTCAGTATTGCACCAATTGAAAAACTCATTACGAGAACAGAAGTCCTTCCCCAGCTTACCATTGGAAGCGTTTGCCCGGTAACAGGGAACAATCCGACCGCTACCATCATATTAAGCATTGCCTGGATGACGATCATCACAATAAGACCCAGCACCAGAAAGGCAGGAAAGGCTGTTTCACATTTTTTTGCAATTGTGATCCCTCTGAACAGAAGTATCATATATGCCAGAATAAGGGGGATTGCACCGAACAATAGTCCATATTCTTCAATAATAATTGCAAAAATGAAGTCAGAGTTTGATTGCGGAAGCATGTTCCTTTGTGTGCTTTTCCCGGGAGCTTTTCCGAAGAGCCCGCCTGTTGAGATCGCTATTTTAGCCTGGTTTGACTGATAGTCCTTGTCTTCATTCTCCTTGCCTGAAAAAAATTGTTCAATCCTGTTTTTCCAGACCTGTACCCTGTTATCTTTTTTAATTACTGTAAGCACCATCGCAAACAGGAGAACTGCTACCACACCGATACCAATATAAGCCAGAATGAATTTTAGAGGGACCCTGCCGATGAACATTATTATCATGCTCATTCCAAATATCATAAGCGCAGTTGAAAGGTTTTCAGGCATTATCAGGCCACAGACAATACCAACCGGGAGAATAAAATACTTCGACACCAGCATGAAATTATTAAGTTCTTTCTGGTATTTGGCAAGAGATCTTGCCAGATACAAGACGAGCGCCACTTTGGCAACATCTGATGTCTGAAGCCGGAATCCGGTCCCTGGAATAGTAATCGATCGCAATGCCTCATTAACCCTTGACCCAAAAATAAAAGTCAGCACCAACAATCCTACGGCACCTAAAAGAATCAATCCTGCCATGGAAAAGTAAATTCTGTAAGGCAGGTAATGAACCACTACTATTATGCCCAGACCTAACACAAGCATAATAAATTGACTCTTAAGAAAGTACGTTGTATTACCACCATATTTCATAAAAGCCACGCCTACTGAAGAGCTGTAAACTGCCAAAAGTGAATAGAACATAAAAAGAGCCACCAGACCCCATATTGTCCTGTCACCTTTAAATGTCTTTGCAAGCCAGCCCTGTTGCATTAATTTAATTATTTACTAGCTAATTATAAGTTTCTGACAGCTTGTTTAAACTGACGACCTCTGTCTTCATAATTCCTGAAAAGATCAAAGCTTGCACACGCAGGTGATAAAAGTACCGTTTCACCTTTCTTCGCGAGGTAATAGGAAGATCTTACAGCTTCTTCCATGGAAGTTGTTTCCACAATAGTCGGGACTTTATCTTTAAAAGCCTCAATTATTTTCCTGTTATCCTTGCCAAGGCAAACAATAGCTTTGACCTTCTTTTTGACTACCGGGAAAAGCTCTGAATAATCGTTCCCTTTATCAACTCCACCGACAATCCAAATAATACTGTTTTCCATACACTCAATCGCATACCATGTTGAATTGACATTTGTAGCTTTTGAATCGTTTATGAAATTGATTCCACAGACTGTAATAACCGGTTCAAGACGGTGTTCAACTCCTTGAAAATCAGCCAGACTTTCTCTGATTACCTCCTTGCGGATATTAAGAATTTTTCCTGCAATGGCTGCTGCCATAGAGTTGTAGATGTTGTGACGGCCTTTAAGCGCAAATTCATGAATAGTCATAAGTTTGGTTTTATTTGGGTAATCAATTATCAATTCATTGTTTTCAATATAAGCTGCCATGCCCTCCTTTATTTCATCAGAAAAAGGCAATAGTGTCATTGCAGGTTTTTTCCTGGATAATTCAGTTTTTATTATAGGATCTCCTTCCCAGTATATCAGATAATCATCTTTTGTCTGGTTTTGTATTACTCTGAATTTGGAATCTACGTAGTTCTGGAGTTTATAATCGTATCTGTCGAGGTGATCAGGTGTAATATTCAATAATATAGCAATATCAGCCTTGAATTCATACATGCCGTCAAGCTGAAAACTGCTCAGTTCAATTACATAATAATCGTAAGTACCTTCCGCAACGGCCATAGCAAAACTATTACCGACGTTACCTATCATCGCCGCATTCTTTCCGGCCTTTTTCAGAATATGATAGATGAGATTGGTCACGGTTGTTTTACCATTGCTCCCGGTAATACAGATCTTTGTGCCTTTGGCGTATCTGCCGGCGAATTCTATTTCTGAAATAACAGGGATTCCCTTTTCGCGGATCTTCCTGATTATCGGAGCATTTTCAGGTATTCCGGGACTCTTAATAACTTCATCTGCTGAAAGTATAATTGATTCATTGTGATTCCCTTGCTCCCACTTAATGATATTTTTTTCAATAATTTCGCGATAGTTTTCTTTTATCTGACCTTTATCTGAAACGAAAACATCAAATCCAAGTTTTTGTGCAAGTACTGCCGATCCAGTTCCGCTTTCCCCTGCCCCCAGTATAATAATCTTCTTATTCATTCTGTTATCTTATCTTAAGCGTTACAATACTTATAACTGCCAATATTATAGCCACTATCCAGAACCGGGTGACAATCTTCGGTTCAGGAAAACCTTTTTTCTGATAATGATGATGAAGAGGCGCCATAAGGAAAATCCTTCTTCCCACCCCATATTTTCTTTTTGTTCTTTTAAACCAGCTGACCTGCAAAACAACAGACAGGTTCTCAACCAGGAATATCCCGCAAAGGATAGGGATTAAAAGCTCTTTTCTGATAACAAAGGCAAATACAGCAATTATACCTCCAAGTGCCAGGCTCCCGGTATCCCCCATAAATACCTGTGCAGGGAATGAATTGTACCACAGGAAACCGATTGTAGCTCCAATAAAAGCACTTGCGAAGATAACTAGCTCCTCGGAACCAGGTATATACATAATATTCAGGTAGTTGGCATAAATAATATTACTGGAGACATAGGCTAATATTGCCAGCGCCGTTCCTATTATTGCCGAAATCCCTGTTGCAAGTCCGTCTAGTCCGTCAGTCAGATTTGCGCCATTTGAAACTGAAGTAACTATGAATATTACTATTATCACGAACACAATCCAGGTATATGGTCGTCTGTGTTCTGCATTAATAAATGATACCAGCCAGGAATAATCGAACTCATTATTTTTTACAAACGGGATAGTGGTTTTTGTCGACTTTCTTTCCCTAGTAATCTCACCCTTGGCAGGAATCTTCACTGAATTATCGAGAATCTCATACCTTTCCCTCAGAGTAAGATTTGCGACATCTACTTTCTCTGCAATTCTGACCTCATTACTAAAAAAAAGTGTTAAACCCACAATGATTCCAAGGACTATCTGACCTGCGATCTTGAACCTGCCTGCAAGTCCTTCTTTGTTCTTTTTAAAAACCTTTATATAATCATCCAGGAAGCCGATCAGCCCCAGCCAGATTGTTGTTATCAGCATCAGAATGATATAGACATTCTCAAGCTTTGCGAATAAAAGAACCGGTATTACAATAGATGCAAGAATTATAACTCCTCCCATCGAAGGTGTTCCCTGTTTTCTGTATTGTCCTTCAAGTCCCAGATCTCTTACAACCTCTCCAGCTTGCTTTTTCTGAAGATACCTGATAATCCTCTTACCAATCAGAAGGGAAATAATCAGGGAGGTAATAACAGCTGCAGCCGACCGGAAGGAAATAAATGTGAACAGCCTTGCGCCAGGGACATCGAGTGATTCAAGATATTTAAATAAGTAGTAAAGCATTCCCCTTCAGTTTTTATTTAAGCAATAATGCATTTTTCAATTCTTCCCTGTCATCAAAATGATTTTTCACTCCCATAATTTCCTGGTAAGTTTCATGACCTTTGCCTGCAATTAGTATCACATCGCCCTCGTTTGCAAGCATAACCGCGGTTTTAATAGCTTCATGCCGGTTAGTTATTCTGAGGATTTTTCTTTTTAAATCCGGGGTTATTCCGGCTTCCATCTCATCAAGAATTTTTTCAGGATCCTCGTTTCTGGGATTGTCGGAGGTGAGTATGACTTTGGTACTTCCTTCAGCTGATATTGCTGCCATCTTGGGGCGTTTTGTCCGGTCACGGTCACCACCTGCACCCACCACAGTTATGAGCTGAACATCTTCTTCGCGGATCTTATTAATTGTTTCTATTACATTTAAAAGAGCGTCGGGTGTATGGGCATAATCCACAATGCCTGAAATACCTCCCGGAGATTTTATAACTTCAAGTCTTCCTGATACAGGATGCAGATCGCTGAGAATAGTTAATATCTCTTTCCTTGAAGCGCCAAGGAGATCCGATGCAGCAAAAACTGCAAGCAGATTAGATGCGTTAAAGTCGCCGATAAACCTGGTCCAGACCTCTTCTCCCTGTATTTTTAGTCTCATTCCCTCGAAACCCTGCTCAATAATATTACAACGGTAATCAGCCATCCCGCGTACAGAGAATGTGTAGTGACTGGCCTGGCAATTCTGAAGCATTACCATGCCGTTTCTGTCATCTGCGTTTACAAGTGCAAATGATTCCTTAGGCAGAGAGTCAAAGAAGCTTTTTTTTGCAGCCAGGTAATTATCAAATGTCTTGTGATAATCAAGGTGATCGTGAGTAAGGTTTGTGAATATGCCTCCGTCAAATTTTAGCCCTGCTATCCGTTTCTGATAAGCAGAGTGAGAGCTGACTTCCATAAATGCATAATCGCATCCCTCGCTGACCATTTCTGACAACAATCTGTTGAGCTGAACAGGATCGGGTGTTGTATGTGTTGCTTCAAGCTCCTTTTCATTTATATAATTGCAAACCGTTGAAAACAATCCGCACTTATAACCCAACCGGATGAACATCCTATACAGAAGTGTTGCAATTGTTGTTTTCCCGTTTGTTCCTGTAACACCGACAAGTTTAATTAAATATGAAGGGTTCCCGAAGAAATTGGATGCTGCTAATCCGAGCGCTTTTGCTGAATCTGCAGTTTTTATCCAGCAGACACTTTTTACCGGATTTTCAGGAAGAATTTCACATACGACAGCAGAGGCACCTGAAGCTATTGCAGAGTTAATAAAATCGTGCCCATCGGTTTTATATCCCTTAACAGCTACAAACAGAGAATTTTTTTTCACTTTCCTGGAATCAAACTCAATACCGGGAAACTACTGTTCCTTCATTGTACCTTGCGCCATGTTCAGGGGATTGTCTCAGCACTTTCCCTTTACCGCTGATTTTTACTCTTAACCCGGTGCTCTCAAGTAGATACACCGCATCACGCAGGCTCATTCCTCTCACATCAGGTACAAGACCCGGCTGTATCTTTACACCCGCCAGGCTCACGGTATCACCGCTTTCGCGTGTGGCGACCCAGTCATCGTCAGAAGTGCGCCGGTAGTTGACATCAAGGTTTTTAAGTACTTCATTAATATCGGCCCTGTATCCGTTACCGGCATCAGGAGCAGATGGTTTTATTTCATCTTTATTCCCCGGCTTGTAATCCCTGAAAAATCTGGTTGCATAAACTTTATCGGATATCTCTTTGAAAACTGTTCCTGCAACTACATTCCCGAAATAGATTCCGTTCGAAGGAGAGTTAACCACAACAATGCAGGAATAGAGTGGGTTCTCTGCCGGAAAGTATCCGACAAAAGAGGCTGAATAGGATATATTGGAACCGGTTTTGTAACCATACTTGTTTCTTGCTATCTGTGCGGTGCCTGTTTTTCCTGCAATTTTATAATTAGGGTTTTTAAGATTAGTGGCCGTGCCTCTTTCAACGACACCCTCCATCATCTTTTTAGCTTTTCTTATTGTTGAACGTGATGCTATCGAGTTGATAATGACCTCCGGGTCGTAGCTCTTTATCAGGCTTCCATTTCTCATGATTGCTGTCACAAAAAGCGGACGCATCATTTTGCCATCGTTTGCAACAGCATTATAGAAAGTGAGTATCTGTAAAGGTGTAAGCTGTACCTCGTAACCATGCGACATCATCGGCAATGATAGGCCCGACCATAATTTATCTCCCGGATACCTGATAATCGGGGCCCCTTCTCCTTTTATCTGAAGATCAAGTGGTTTATTCAGTCTCATGGCATAAAGTCGGTTCACGAAATCTTTAGGTTTGTCTTTGTAATGCTCATAGATAAGCTTGGATGTTCCAACGTTTGATGACTCTTCAAATACCTGTTTGACAGTTATTATGCCATGTTCTTTTGTGTCCTTGATAATCTTGTCGTAGAATTTAACACTTCCGGAGCCAGTATCTACAATATCACCCGTATCAATCACACCATCTTCAATTGCGGCCATAAGAGATGGCAGCTTAAATGTTGAACCGGGTTCGGTGCTTTCCCCGATTGCATAGTTATAAGTTTCGTGATAATCACCATCACTTTGAAGACCCAGATTAGCAATCGCTTTGATGTTTCCGGTGGAGACCTCCATCAGTACCGCGCAACCATGATCAGCATCGTTTTTTCTGAGTTGATTCAGAAGAGCTGTAGTAGCGACATCCTGCAGATCAAGATCCAGTGTAGTCACAATGTCATTGCCGTCTCTCGATTCGACACTGTTTGGATCCTCGACTATTATCCAGTCACCTCCCGTCAGACGTTGTTTCACAGCCACACCGTTTTTACCAGCCAGATCTTTATCGAATGCGCCCTCGACACCAACCTCATTGCCTTCGCTGCCCAGATTGAGATAGCCGATTGTCCGGGCCGCAAGATTACCACCTGGCATAATCCTCTTGTTTTCTGCTTGTGCTACCATACCTCCTTTATACTGGCCCTCTCTGAATATTGGCAGTTCTTTCAGCTTTTTTAGCGTTTCATAGTTGACTTTACGCTGAATGAGGAAATAACGATCACCTTTTTTTCTGGCCTCAGATATTTCTGATTTCCAAACTGAAGCCGGCTTTTCTCCCAGGATTTGAGCCAGTCCGGCGGATAGTCCGTTAATCCCGCTTGACCATGTGGCAGCTGACATTCCGCTGCTTCGGGTGTCCATGTATATTGTGTAATATGGGACTGAACTTGCAAGGAGACGTCCGTCACTGGTAAGTATATCACCCCGGTTGGCAGGCATCTCAGCTGTTTTAAATACAAATTTTTCGCTCATATCTGCCCATTTAGCCCGCTGAACATATTGCAGAATAAGGATGCGTACAAGTAAAGCGACAGCCAGCAATCCAATTGCAAAATATACCAGAGCGCCACGCCATACTATTTCATCCCTTGCTGCCATTTCCTTTACTTCTTGTCAACCAATAATTTATAAGGTGGAGTTTTCAGCTCTTCGAGGTTCAATCCCTTTTCCCTGATCAGATTGAATACTTCCGACTGCTTACTGATATACATCAGATCGGCTGAAGTTGAAAGTGATTCAGCTCTCAGGTCCTTGACTTCTCTCTGAAGCCGTGTCATTTCTCTTGTTATTTTTTCAGCATGAAACCTGTTCCCGATGTAAACTGCAGTTAGAAAGGTTATAAGTGCAACATATCCCAGATTTTTTAGTATGATCTTTTCAGAGACCATGCTGCCGCTCAGGAGCTCCTTAATAAAACTGCCCGGATTTATCTGCTTCTTATTATTGTCTTTAATATTTTGAGTATTATCTTCCATGTGTCAAATCTTTTCAGCAATCCTAAGTCTTGCACTTCTTGCCCTGTTATTTATGGCGATCTCTTCGTCACCGGGTGTTATTCCCCTCCTGTTTATAATTCTGAAAGGCGTTTCTGCATTACCATAAAAATCTTTCTTTTCTTCTCCGCTAAAATTGCCTGTCCTTATGAAATTTTTTATCACCCTGTCTTCAAGCGAATGGTAACTTATGATAACAAGTCTTCCACCTCTATTCAATACTGAGAGAGCCTGTTCAAGCATCTCCTGCAGATACTCAATTTCGTGATTGACAGCGATCCTCAAAGCCTGAAACAATTTTGCATAGAATTTA
This sequence comes from Bacteroidales bacterium, assembly GCA_050014255.1. Classification (GTDB taxonomy): domain Bacteria; phylum Bacteroidota; class Bacteroidia; order Bacteroidales; family VadinHA17; genus LD21. Next base: position 83,746 of record JBEKDR010000004.1, read on the forward strand.
TGTTCCTGACGAAACGGTGCCAGTTTTCCGACTGTATCAATAATATCGTTTACAGTTTCTATGGGTTTTACAACCCTTTCTGCAACAATTTCCCCGGCGATTCTTCTTGAATTTGACAGTTCGCCATACCTGTAAAAAATATCAGCAAGGGATTCTTTATCCATTGTCTTAAGAAGGTGAGCGGCAGTTACGGTGCCATTTTTATTCATCCTCATATCAAGAGGAGCATCCTGTCTGAAAGTGAAACCTCTTTCAGGTTCATCAAACTGGTGAAATGAGACTCCCAGGTCTGCAATCAATCCATCTATTGATCTTATGTTGTTGAACAGCAGATTGTTTTTCAGAAATCTGAAATTCTGATTGAGAAATAGAAACCTTTTATCTGTTGGAATATTTATTACTGCATCCTCGTCCTGATCAAAAGCGATTAGTCTGCCGGTTTTAAGACGTTTAAGAATTTCCATTGAATGCCCCCCTCCTCCGAATGTTACGTCGACATAAATCCCCTCGGGCTGAATGTTCAGCCCGTCAATACTCTCTTTGAGCAGTGCGGGAATATGGTAAACCATTATTTTTCAGGCTCATTAATACTTCCACCCATCAGTTTCTCAGCCAGGTTTGCAAAATCTTCAGCAGGCATGTCAATTTTATCATAAATGTCAGCCGCCCATATCTCAATCCTTCCATCCTGTCCGGCAAGAACAACATCCCTTTCAGCTCCTATCATATCCATTAATTTTTTCGGGACAAGTATTCGGTTATTGTTATCAAGCGAGAGTTCTGCTGTTCCTTTAAAAAAATTTCTCAGGAACATATTCTGCTCACGGTTATAGGGGTTGATTTTTTTTCTGATCTTGTCTAACTGCCTGTTCCAGTCTTCAATGGCATATAGTACAAGGCAGTTTTCGAAGATATCCTTCCTTACCACAAAATGATCCTGAGCATCAGCCGGCATCTGCTTCTTAAATGCCATTGGAAGTATGATCCTCCCTTTGACATCAACTTTGCATGTGTAATCACCAATAAATGTGGCCATCCCAGCTTTTTTCAATTAAAAGGCTAAAATAAAGAAAAAATATCCACTTTGCTCCACCTTACCCCACTTTTTTTCGTTTTTTGTTAATAACTTTTAATCTATAACTTCTTGTATATTCCTTCTTTATAAAACAGATTATCTCAGAGCTTCCACTTTTTGCTGAATCTTAAACCTTTCTCCTACACCTTCCTGAGAGCCCACCTCTCCCCAACCCCTCCCCCAAGAGGGAGGGGCAAAAAAATGATTATCATTTAGTTACGCCCCCTTCTCTCCTGCCTTGCTCCGCCGAAGCGGCTACGCGAAGGCGAGGGGAGAAGGGCTCGGATAGGTCAAAAACGCAAGGTGAAGGTTTATTTTTTTTCAGTAAATTTGTCCTTTCACACTTTTTAAAACGGAATTATAGATGGGCATTGAACCGGATGTGACGGAAAATCAGACAATAGATGTCAAAAATGTCCTCTATTCAAAAAATCCGGCACTTGCCAGGATTATCCCCGGCTTTGTCATAAATTATCTGAAAAGGATTGTCCATCAGGATGAAATAAATAAATTCCTTATAAATTATGGTCACCTCAGAGATTCAGAATTAATAGCCGCCTTCCTTAAGAATTTTGAAATTAAATTCAAGGTTGAAGGAAGTGAGAAAATCCCAAAATCAGGCAGGTTCATATTTGTTTCAAATCATCCGCTCGGAGGACTCGACGGAATTGTATTTATTTATGAATTATCGAAACATTTCCCCAATATAAAATTCCCTGTCAACGACATACTTACCAATATCAGAAATATGTCAGGTATCTTTATCCCCATAAATAAGCACGGAGGCCAGGCAAAAGATGCAGCCAAAATGATTGAGGAGGCATACTCTTCAGACTGTCAGATCCTCTATTTCCCTGCCGGATTATGTTCAAGAAAAAAAAGAGGAGTTATCAACGACCTGGAGTGGCATAAAAGCTTCATAACTAAATCTATACAGCATAAAAGAGATGTCGTGCCAGCATTTTTTTCGGGAAGGAACTCCAATTTTTTCTACAATCTTGCCAATATCAGAAAATTTATCGGTTTGAAAGCAAATATTGAAATGCTGTATCTTGCCGATGAAATGTTCAAACAAAAGGATAAAGAGATCAGACTGGTTTTCGGTGAACCAATTCCCTGGGAAACGTTTGATAAAACAAAATCTGTTCTGGAATGGGCTGATTGGGTCAAATCAAAATCGTACAACCTGGAATCATTTATTTCCCCATAATCGGGAAACAAAAAAAAAGATTAAATTGCGTCCAATTCATAAAATAATATTCGGATATATCACTCCCTTTTTTAAATATTCAATGGAACCAGTTGTTGCTCAATTACCAAAAGATCAGATTATTGCTGAACTTACAAACGATAAGCTTCTGCGCAGAACCAACAACAGCAACAATGAGGTTTATGTTTTTGATAATAATAATTCTCCCGCTCTCATGCACGAGGTAGGCCGGGTCAGGGAACTTACTTTCAGACATGCCGGGGGAGGAACAGGAAAAGCGATAGATATAGATGAATTTGACACTGCCAGTATTGATCCTCAAAAACAGTTGATTGTATGGGACCCTGAGAATAAAGAGATAATAGGCGGGTATCGATTCTATTTTCCTGAAAAAGGGTGCACCAACTGTGATATCACTAAGCTTGCTTCATCTGCTTATTTCCATTTTTCTGAAAAATTTCTGACAAAGTACTATCCTCATCTGATGGAACTTGGCAGGTCATTTGTTCATCCCGATTACCAGTCACGTTCAATGGGCAGGAAAAGCATGTTTGCCCTGGATAACCTTTGGGATGGTCTTGGTGCCGTAATAATTGATAATCATCATCTGAAATATTTATTCGGAAAAGTGACTATGTACCCCCACTTCAATCCGAAAGCCAGAAATATGATCCTCTATTTCCTCAGGAGGCATTTCAGAGATTCTGACCAACTGGTTACTCCGGTTGATCCTGCAAATATCGATATTCATAAGGATGAGATGAAGAAAATTTTCAGGGGCTGGAGATATAAGGAAAATTACAAAATCTTATCCAGAGAGGTCAGAAACCTCAACGAGAATATACCTCCTCTTATTAATGCCTATATGAATTTGTCGCCCACGATGAAGACCTTCGGCACCTTTATAAATCATAAATTCGGAGATGTTGAAGAGACAGGGATAATGATTACACTCAGGGATATTTACGTTGAAAAGATCAACAGGCACCTGGCTTCCTATAAGAAAGATTTTGAAATCACCTGGTTTTCACACGAGAATCAATAAGCCCGGATATTTCTTCCTTCCACATAGTTTATGAAAGACTGGTTCACCACCTTATTTCCACCGGGGGTTGGATAATTGCCTGTAAAATACCAGTCTCCCTGGTGTCCGGGACAAGCTTCATGAAGGCCTTCGATTGATTGAAATACTATTCTGACTTCTGATTTTATTTCGTCTGATTTAAGCATCGATGAAATTTTTGCTGATATCTCGTCAGTAGAGAAAGGCTTATAGATTTCGCGTACAAGGTTTCTCATTTCATCAACAGGTTTCTGAAGCTCAGACAATGCCTCTTTATAAACTGACTGAATTATTGAGTCTTTTCCTGTATCTTTTAAGAGTTCAATGGCTGCTTTAAATGCAATAAAATCACCAAGTTTAGCCATATCAATTCCATAGCAATCAGGGTATCTCAATTGTGGTGATGAAGAGACAATAACTATCTTTTTCGGATCAAGTTTATCAAGGATCCTGATTATACTTTTCTTCAGAGTAGTACCTCTTACAATCGAGTCATCTATAACTACCAGGTTATCTACGTCCCGCTTTATTACCCCATAAGTTACGTCGTAAATATGCCCTACAAGATCATCACGGCTTGAGTCTTCTGTTATAAATGTTCGCAGCTTTGCATCCTTTACAGCTATTTTTTCAACTCTGGGCCGCTGGTTAATGATTTTTTCAAGTTCCTCCCTTTCCAGGTACTTTCCCCTGCTGAGAATATGGTCAATTTTTACCTGGTTGAGATAATTCTCCACTCCTTTTATCAATCCGTAAAATGCGCTTTCAGCTGTGTTGGGAATATAGGAAAAGACCGTGTGGTCAAGATCATAGTCAACAACCTTCAGAACACTATCCGCAAGCAGTTCCCCGAGCTTCTTTCTTTCCTTGTATATCGTCTTATCAGTTCCTCTTGAGAAATAGATCCTTTCAAATGAGCATTTTCTGAGTTCGGTTTCCTCCCTGATCTTCTCAATGGTTGTCTCCCCTGATGCCTTAATTATAATAGCGCTTGCAGGAGGAAGTTCAAGGACGTAATCGGTTCTTACATTAAAAATTGTCTGAATAACCGGCCTTTCAGAAGCGACCACAACTACCTCATCATCAATATAGTAGTATGCAGGTCTGATGCCGGCAGGATCTCTCATCACAAATGCATCGCCATGACCTACCATTCCGGCCATTGCATAACCGCCATCCCAGTTGCGGCTGGCTTTTCTAAGAATTGAAGCAACATCCAGGTTTTTCTCTATAAGCGGGGAAATCTCTTTTTTCGAAAAACCATCCTCTTTAAATTTCCGGAATAATCTCTCGTTTTCTTCATCGAGTCTGTGTCCGATATTTTCGAGTATTGTAACAGTATCTGAAAAATCCACTGGATTCTGACCTAACTCAACCAGGCTGCTAAAAACTTCTCCTACATTTGTGAGGTTGAAATTTCCGGCCATGACAAGGTTTTTTGATTTCCAGTTATTTTCACGGCTCACGGGATGAACATAGTCAATGTTATAACTTCCGTAAGTACCGTATCTCAGGTGTCCAAGATAGATATCGCAGGCAAACGGTACATTTTCTTTAATAAAGCCTGGGTTTTTAAAACTCTCAGGATGAGACTGAGTTAATGCATCAATATCCTGATATATGAGGTCGAATACTTCTTTAATTGGATTTGCCTTGTTTGATCTTTGCCTGAAAATATACCTGTTTCCCGGTGGAACATCCAGCTTAATTCCTGCCAGACCGGCCCCGTCCTGACCGCGGTTATGCTGTTTTTCCATCATCAGGTACATCTTTTGCAGACCATAGCTCCATGTACCATATTTTTCAATATAGTACTCCATCGGCTTACGCAATCTTAACATTGCAATGCCGCATTCGTGTTTGATGTTATCGCTCATAATTATTTAGTATTCAGGTCCGGAAAATTTATAATATCAGGGACGATATACGCGTCGGGAAATGCTTTACTGATTAATAAAAATAATCTGGTAGCTTCTGTTTTTGTTCTGAAGTCGCCTACTCTTATTTTGTAATATCCGGGCTCGGCGAATAAAGGATATGAAACTATATCAGGGAACTTGCTCATAAATTCAGTTCTAACCCTGGCTGATTCCTCCCTTGCATTTCTATTTGAACTGCTGTATATCTGAATTCTGTAGCCTTCCATACCCTCGTAGCCATTTTTCTCTTCCAGATTCCTGTATCCGAGAATATATCTGCTTATAAGTGTATCTAACGCCTGATCCTGGATGATATTAAGCTGGCCCAAATGCGGGTTGCCATTTGTCCTGGTAAAAAGATCCGATGTTTTCACAAAAAACTGTGACCGGACAATCAGTGTTGAAAAGCAAAGAAAAACAAATATCAAAAAGAGTTTTCTGATCATATCGCAAAAGTAGCAAAAATTTCTATCCCAACTCTGCAGCCAGCTCGTCAGTCATTGCCAGATTATGATAAACAAACTGGATATCATCGTCATCTTCAAGAGTATCGATAAGCCTGAGAACTTTTCTTGCAGATTCGAGATCGAGCTTTTTAGTGTCGTGCGGAATCCTTTTCAGCCCTGCTTCTTCGGGCTCTATACCAAGCTCATTCAGCTTTCTGTTTACACTTCCGAAATCTTCTTTAGCACATGTGACAGTAAGCATATCACCATCAACCTCAAAATCTTCTGCACCGGCATCGATCATCTCAAGCTCCACATCTTCCAGTGATAATCCTTCATTTTTTATTGTAAATATCCCTTTTCTTTCAAAGAGGAAAGTCAGAGATCCATTTGTTCCAAGATTGCCTCCATGCTTATTGAAAGCCGACCTTACTGATGCTACAGTTCTGTTATTGTTATCTGTCAGACACTCGACAAATACTGCAACCCCGCATGGGCCATAACCCTCAAATGAAGTTTCAATAAAACTTTCAGCATCGGCACCCGTTGCCTTTTTAATTGCCCTGTCAATATTATCTTTAGGCATGTTGGCACCTTTAGCATTCTGGATTGCAAGCCTTAGCCTTGCATTAGATTCGGGGTCGCCACCACCTTCTTTTGCCGCAATTATTATTTCTTTGATAATTTTGGTGAATTTCTTTCCCCTTTTAGCATCTATTGCCCCTTTTTTCCGCTTTATGGTCGACCATTTGCTATGTCCTGACATACTTTAGATATTTATTGTACAGAATGCAAAATTAAATAATTCTTTCAAACCTCGGTCATAGTTTATACTTTTGTCGGGATTTGAATGGTAGCTGGTAAGACAAAAGACAAAAGCATAAAGACAAAAGTGAAGTTAGCCATTGAGTGCAGGATACAAGATACCGGGTGGAGTAACTAACGAGTAACTAGCAACAAGCAACTAGGAACGATGTTAAAATGAATAATAAAGTCTATATTGAGACCTATGGCTGTCAGATGAATGTTGCTGACAGTGAGGTTGTTGTATCAATTCTTTGCGAAGCTGGGTATGAACCTACCGAAAATATTAAAGATGCCGGATTAATATTAATAAATACCTGTTCGATCCGCGATAATGCTGAACAAAGAATCTGGGGTCGTCTTAAAGCTATAAGTCATCTGAAAAAACAGAAGAAGGATCTGAAAATCGGAATAATAGGATGTATGGCAGAAAGGCTTAAGGAGAAGCTGATCGAGACCGATCAGCTGGTCGATATAGTTGTAGGGCCTGACGCTTACAGGGATCTCCCGTCTCTTGTTACTGTAGCAGAGGGAGGTCACAAAGCAGTAAATGTTCTTCTCTCACAAGAAGAGACCTACGCTGATATTTCACCGGTGAGGATGGATAAGAATGGGGTTTCCTCATTTGTTTCAATAATGCGTGGTTGCAATAATATGTGCGCATATTGTGTTGTGCCTTACGTTCGTGGCGCTGAAAGGAGCAGAAATCCCGATTCGATTATGAAAGAGGTAATAAAGTTACTTGAGATGGGTTACAGGGAAGTGACACTGCTTGGACAAAATGTCGATTCTTATAGATGGGATGAAGATCGAGGATCCATTGGCTTTCCTGAACTCCTGGAAAAAGTTGCCATGATAAATCCTTTTTTACGGGTAAGGTTTTCGACTTCCCATCCAAAAGATATTTCAGATGAACTCCTGTATACAATAGCCAGAAATAAAAATATATGTAAGCACATTCATCTGCCTGCGCAGAGTGGAAGCAGCCGCATTCTTAAACTAATGAATCGTGAATATACCAGGGAGTGGTATATGGACCGGGTAAATGCTATACATGCCATTATTCCTGAATGTTCCCTATCGACAGATATGATAACCGGATTTTGTACTGAAACAGAAGAAGATCATAAAGAGTCACTCTCACTTATGGAGTGGGCAGGCTTTGATTTTGCTTATATGTTTAAGTACAGTGAAAGACCCGGAACAAAAGCTGCAAGAAAACTTATGGATGATGTCAGCGAATCTGTAAAGTCAGAAAGACTAAGTGAAATGATCTCAGTTCAGAACCGGCTTTCAGCAAAATCGAAAAAGAATGATATTGGCATGGTCTTTGATGTTCTGATAGAAGGATTTTCTAAGAGATCATCTGATTATTTATCAGGCCGGACTTCACAAAACAAGGTTGTTGTTTTTCCCGGAAATGATTTTAAAAAAGGAGAATACGTCAAGGTTTTAATTGAAAAATGCACCTCTGCTACTCTTATTGGCAGAAACATTTAACCATTGAATTATTTGCTCTTCTCTTCACTTAGAAGTAACTTGCACTAAATATTAAATTGAAAAGAAATGAAGTGGAATAAAATCATTTCGATAATTCTGGCGATTTGCCTTTCGCAATTTATTTCCGGACAAAAGGCAGATAAAGATTCTGATAAACTGATCACCATCACGGGGAAGGTACTTGACCAGGATAAGAATCCCGTAGCAGGAGCAGTTTTATATGTTGACAATGTCGAAACCAGAAATGTAACCAGGAGCAACGGTTCATATAAAATTAAAGTCAGCTCTTCGACAATTAATCTCGAAGTCCGCTCACGCGGATACGATCCAAAAAAAATAGCAATAAATGGCCAGACTACTATAAATTTTACTCTCACCGCGACGGGAGAACAAGCTTCAAAATCCGGATCCGCAGGCAAAAATAACGCTGTAGCTGATACTCTTGGAAAATCCGGAAAATCAAGGGCAAAAAAAATGAATACGTACAATGACATTTACCAGATGATACGTGCCGAAGTCAGAGGAGTTGTTGTCAACGGCAAAAGTGTTCTTATAGAGCAGGGCCATTCATTTTTTGGAAGCTCAACACCTCTTTTTGTTGTAAATGGAGTAATCGTTCCGAGTATTGATAATGTTAATCCACTTGAGGTGAAGTCAATAAAGGTGCTTAAAGGTACATCGGCATCAATCTATGGAGTCAATGGAACAAATGGTGTATTAAGTATAACCCTTAAAAACGGTACTGAAAAAGAATAATGATCAATCTAAACTGGAAAAAATGAGAATAAAACTATGCTTTTTTATATTGTTATCTGTTTTATGCATTAATAATGTCACTGCACAGAAAAACAATAAGAAGATAACCATCACAGGTACAGTACTGAATGTTTCTAAGGAACCAGTTGTGAATGCAATAATCATGATTGATGGCAAAAAAACCGATGCAGTAACAGATGCTGAAGGGCACTATAAAATTAAAGTTAAAAACACTGCATTAAAGTTAGGTGTCTTGTCTTTTGGTCATGGAATAGTTGAAGAAGAGATACATGGGAGGACCAGCATTGATATTAATTTCAGTAATATAGGGTCTCAACCAGCATCGGATCGAACCATCGCTCCCGGTGAAGAGGGAGTTGGCACAGGTTATGGTATGGTTAAGAAGAAAAACCTTACTGACGACATCAACAAAATTGACGGAACTAACAAAAAATATGCCTCGTATCGTTCAATTGGCGATATGATCCAAAGGGAAGTTTCCGGAGTTCATGTGGATGGCACTTCAGTAGTAATTCAAGACTCCCGTAATATATGGGGAACCGTTCCCGCTCTCATTGTATTGGATGGGGTTTATCTGGACGAGCTTCCCGATATCCCACCCAGGATGGTGAAATCAATTGAGGTCCTGAAAGGTTCATCAGCTGCAATTTATGGAAGCAGAGGATTTGGCGGGGCAATCGTTATTAAAACCAAGACTAAAGACGATTAAGAAAAGTCTTTCCTTATTTTTTACAGTCTATAATCAGTTGCAGTTCGTCTAACTGTTTATCTGATATCCGTGCCGGAGTATCAAGCATGACATCACGTCCCGAATTGTTTTTGGGGAATGCTATGAAATCGCGGATTGAATCCTGACCTCCGAACATTGCTACCCATCTGTCAAATCCGAAGGCAATTCCTCCATGAGGCGGAGCACCGAATTTGAAGGCATTCAGGAGAAAGCCAAATTGCTCATTTGCCTCTTCATCGCTGAATCCCAGGACTTTGAACATTGATTTCTGAACTGAAGCATCGTGAATCCTTATTGAACCTCCTCCTATCTCAACTCCATTGATTACAAGATCATATGCATTAGCCCTGACTTTCCCCGGATCTGTTGTCATGAGAGGAAGATCTTCAGGTACTGGAGATGTAAATGGGTGATGCATAGCATAGAACCTCTTCAACTCCTCATCCCACTCAAGAAGTGGAAAATCAACGACCCATAACGGAATGAATTTGTCTTTCGTTCTCAATCCCAGCCTGTTTCCCATTTCAAGCCTCAGTTCAGAAAGGGCTGTCAGGGTTTTCTTCTTTTCACCTGCAAGTACAAGAATAAGGTCTCCGGGTTTCGCATTCATTATGCCAGCCCATTTCTTAAGATCCTCAGGATTATAAAACTTATCTACCGATGATTTTAACGTACCGTCCGTATTATACCTTAAATATATGAGTCCCTTTGCTCCAATTTGTGGTCTTTTCACAAACTCAGTAAGTTCATCAAGCTGCTTCCTGGTATATTCCGAACAATTCTCGATGCATATTCCACCTATATATTCTGAAATATCAAACAGGGCAAAATTATGACCTTTGACTGATTCTGATAAGTCTTTAAACCTCATTTTAAACCGAAGATCAGGTTTATCCGAACCATAAAATTCCATTGCCTCGTTATACGGCAGCCTAAGGAATGGTTCATTGAATTCAATGCCTTTTATTTGCCTGAAAAGGTACCTGGCAAGACCTTCAAACGTATTGAGGATATCATCCCTTTCAACAAATGACATCTCACAATCGATCTGAGAAAACTCCGGCTGTCTGTCAGCCCGAAGGTCCTCATCTCTGAAACACTTTACAATCTGAAAATATTTATCAAACCCTGCTACCATCAGCAACTGTTTTAAAGTCTGGGGCGATTGAGGTAATGCATAAAAGGTACCCGGTTGCATTCTTGAAGGTACAACAAAGTCGCGCGCTCCTTCAGGTGTGGATTTAATAAGGATAGGTGTTTCAACCTCGATAAAACCTTCAGAATCCATATATTTACGGACTTCCTGTGATACTTTATGACGTAGCAAAATATTGTTTTTTACCGAGGTCCGCCGGAGGTCGAGATAACGGTATTTCATTCTTAATTCCTCACCCCCATCGGTCTCCTCCTCAATAGTAAAAGGAGGAATCTCGCTTCTGTTCAGGATATTGAGCTCATTAACCTCTATCTCAATTTCACCTGTAGCCATCCTCAGGTTCTTGTTACTCCTTTCTCTCACTTTACCTATAGCCTGCACTACAAATTCACGTCCCAGCTTACGGGCTTTTTCACAAAGCTCCCGGTTGGTTTCCATATTAAACACAAGCTGGGTTATTCCATACCTGTCGCGAAGATCGATAAATGTCATCCCGCCCAGATCTCTTGATTTCTGAATCCATCCGCACAAAATAACATCATGCCCTGTATAGTTCATGTTTAATTCGCCGCATGTATTTGTTCTGTACATTTTTTTATTATTGGTTTCAGCAAAAGTAAGAATTTTATGTTTAACCAGCGGATCACTATTCTTGTAGTAATAATAATAAAATGAGCGATGAACCTGCGAAATCCTCAAAATTGGTATTTTATCAGTCGCTTATTTTGAACTAATCTAAATTACAATTGTTGGCTACTATAAACATAAATGGAATGGGAAAGATTGATCCTGAAGAAAGAATAAAAGAATTAGAACTCCAGGTGAGTAACCTGGTATCGCATAATAATGTAGCAGTTTTACAAAAGGAAATGTCATTCAGGCAAGCGTTAGAAAGCGCAATCCCAAGTGGAATTGCCGTAGTGGATGATACCGGCAAACAGATATATGTCAATCAGGCATTTTGCAAAATGGTAGGCTGGAATGAAGTAGAGCTTTTAGGGAAGCGACCACCCTATTTGTATTGGTGTCAGCAAGACATTGAAAACATAAACAACGCTTTACAGCAAACTCTGAATAATAATGCGCCAAAAGAAGGATTTGATCTTATTTTTTGTCATAAATCCGGAAAACATATCCCTGTTAATGTGGTTATTTCATCATTTATTCAGAAGAAAAATGAGAAATTCTGGTTAGCAAATGTGATTGATCTCACCGAGCGTAGGCAGGCAGACAAAGCTCTTAAAAGATCACAATTACTTCTGAGATCCAGTATAGAAAGCCAGAAAGGAACAACAATTTTTTCCATTGACAAGGATTATCTGTATTTGTATTTCAATAAAGCCCATTGGGATGACATGAAGTTTGCATATAATGTGGATATCAAAATAGGTGCAAATATCCTGGATTATGTTTCTTCAGATACAGACAGAAAACTGTTAAAGGAGAATTTTGACATTGCGTTTAGGGGCGAATCCCATTCACTTATACAAACTTTAGGCGATGCAAACCTTGCTTATTATGAGGTTTTTTTTAATCCTGTTTTGAACGAAAAAGATGAGATTATTGGCTGTTCCTGCTTAGCCAGAAATATTTCAGAAAGGAAACAGGCAGAACAGGCACTTCAGGAGAGTGAAACTAAGTTTAAAGAAATAATAAACCAGATCAATGACGCAATTCTTGTATTTGACGAGCAGGGGAAAATAATTATCTGGAACAAAGGTGCTGTAATGCTTTACGGATTAAAAGCTGATGAAATAATAGACAGGAGCATTGTTGATGTACAATATCAGGTTTCAGTGCCATCCTCCATAGACAAAGCCAGAATTGAAAATGCAATCAAGGGAATTGTGACACTTAAAGCACCTGAACGTTTCAATCAGATCATAGATAGTGAAATAATGGCATTTAACGATCAGAAAATTAAAAATATTCAAAGCAAGGTATTTCCGATTAAATTAAACGGGTCTTATTTGTTTTGTAGTGTTATCAGAGATATGACTGAAATGAAGAGGTATGAAAAAGAATTATTGAGGATAAGTTCCGAAAAAGATAAATTCTACTCCATCATAGCTCAATATCTGTACACGCCATTCAGTTTATTCAACAATTTTGCAAAACTGATGGCTGAACAACTCGATACCTTGCCATTGAAAGAAATCCAGAAGATGGCTGTTATGATGAGCAAATCTGCCACCAACCTGTATAGTCTTCTCGATAATATGCTTCAATGGACAAAAATTAATCAGGGGAAAATCACTTTTGAACCGCAAAAACTGAATTTAAAAAAAATCAGTCAGGATGCAATCTCAATTCTTAAACCAAATGCTGATGCAAAAAACATCAAAATCAATCATTTTGCAGAAGATGAGTTAACTGTTTTTGCAGACATTTTTATGTTAAAAACCATATTGAGAAATCTAGTCTCGAATGCAATCGAATTTACCAACAAGGATGGGCAAATTAATATTTCTGCTCAGCAGACACCATCAGATGTAACAATCTCAATTCTAAACAGCGGATTGGAATTAAACCCTGATTATTTGACAAAACTGTTTAATATTTCAGAAATTCATACAACACTTGGCAAAGTAGAAGAAAAAGGCACAATCCTGGGATTATTACTTTGCAAAGAATTTGTAGAAAAACACAGCGGGAGGATATGGGTAGAGAGTAAGAATAATGGTAAGGCAAGTGAATTCAAATTTACTCTTCCGGCATCAGGCGGACCGGTTAAAAATATCTATTATTGATACGGAAAGGCATATTCCGATTTTCTTTATACTTTTAGCAGTCTAACACGATAATCATGGCTCAGAACAGCAAAGAGCATTATATGAGGGCAGCTCTCGCTGAAGCTAACAAAGCATTTGACAAGCAGGAAATTCCGGTTGGGGCTGTAGTTGTATGCAATGAAATGATTATTGCCAGGGCTCATAATCTTACAGAAACACTGAGGGATCCAACAGCTCATGCTGAAATGCAGGCAATAACTGCTGCCACAAACTGGCTTGGAGGCAAATATCTTGCAGATTGTACCATTTATGTCACTCTGGAGCCATGTGCCATGTGCGCCGGGGCTATTGGCTGGAGCCAGGCTTCTGCTCTTGTCTTTGGCGCTACAGATGAAAAGAAAGGATACAGAACCATATCTGATTCATTGCTGCACTCCAAAACAAATGTTGAAACCGGAGTACTTGAAGAAGAATGCAGGGAACTGCTCGTTAAATTCTTTAAAAACCGGAGGTAAACTCGGTCAATCATTTTATATTTCTCCTGATGTTTTAGCCCCCCTTGGGGCTGTCGAAAAAGTCGAAATCCAATAACCACAAAGGTCTCAAAGGATTAAGCAAAGATCGCAAAGAACTGAATTATAATATTTTGACTTTGCGTACTCTGCGCCTACTTAGCGTACTTTGCGGTTAAAAAATACTTTTTCAACATCCCCTCCAAAACGTGACCTGAATTTAAACCCCCTTCAGGTGGCAGGGGGCGGGAAAAGAAGGATTAGGGTAAATTTGAATATGTGCTTGATAAAATGTATTAATTTTATGTAAAATTACTCACATGACTTTTGATAACAGCAAAACAATAATTAGTCTCAGGATAAAACTCTTCGGAGCAACAGTTGTGCTACTGGCTTACCTTGCTATTACATATGTAGCCAGGTTGGTAAAATTCCCATTCCTTGGCATGAGCGATACTTTCTGGACTATAGTCCTGATCGGAATCTGGGTCCTTCTTGCTTTCATGCCTATGTTTCTCAATTATCAGTTTTTCAGCTACTCTGATGAGGGAGATTACCTGATTTTCAGATATTTTACTGCCGGTATAGTTGGCGGGAAGAAGAACTCTGTTGAAATAAATAAAACCGCATTTTCAGGATATAAGGTTGAATCCAGGTTTTTTGGGTTTATTCAAAGAATTATCCTGTTCCAGAAAGTTCAGGGCGGAGTTGCGAATTATCCACCGGTTTATATTAGTGCCCTTACGCGGGAAGAGAAGGCTAAAGTCATTAAATCGTTAAACCTGTACACCCCTGCGATGTGAAGGTTATCATCTGATAACATGAGATTTATCATTTTTAATGACTTTAAACAATCTCAAATTTGACTCACCAATTTAAATGCTAAATCGTAACTAAAAATTAAAATAATGAATGTAGATAAAATCATGAACAACCTCGAGAAGAAGCATCCCGGAGAGGTTGAGTATTTACAGGCAGTAAGAGAGGTACTTGAATCAATCGAAGAGGTTTATAATGAAAATCCGCAATTTGAATCCGCTAATATTATTGAGCGAATAATTGAGCCTGACCGCGTTATTACTTTTAAAGTCCCATGGGTCGATGATGAAGGAAATGTAAAAGTAAATCTTGGTTACCGTATTCAGTTCAACAATGCAATAGGCCCTTACAAAGGAGGATTGCGCTTTCACCCCAGCGTTAACCTTTCAATTCTGAAGTTCCTCGGATTTGAACAGATCTTCAAGAATGCGCTCACAACTCTTCCGATGGGTGGCGCTAAGGGGGGTTCTGATTTTGATCCGAAAGGAAAATCAAATGCAGAGGTAATGCGTTTCTGCCAGTCCTTTATGCTTGAACTTTGGAAATATATAGGTCCGGAAACTGACGTTCCGGCTGGTGATATTGGTGTCGGTGGCCGCGAAATTGGTTTCTTATATGGTATGTATAAAAGGCTTGCAGGAGAACATACCGGGGTTCTGACAGGAAAAGGGAGTAACTGGGGAGGTTCTTTGATACGTCCCGAAGCAACAGGTTTTGGTTGCGTCTATTTTGCCAAAGAGATGCTTGCTACAAGAGGAGAATCATTCAAAGGGAAAAGAGTGGCGATCAGCGGTTTTGGAAATGTTGCCTGGGGTGCCGCACTTAAAGCTACGGAATTAGGCGGGAAAGTTGTTACAATATCTGGCCCTGATGGTTATGTATATGACCCTGAAGGTATTTCCGGGAAAAAGATAGATTATATGCTTGAGCTTCGCGCTTCAAATGAAGACATTGTTAAACCATATTCGTACACATTTGAAGGAGTTGAATTTCATGAAGGTAAACATCCCTGGGAAGTAAAGGTAGATATCGCTCTCCCTTGCGCAACACAGAATGAGCTTACCGGTGAAGATGCTCAGAAACTGATTAATAATGGTTGCATCTGTATTTGCGAAGGTGCAAATATGCCCAGCACACCCGAAGCAGTTGAAATCATTCAGAAAAATGGTTTGCTTTTTGCCCCGGGGAAAGCATCAAATGCCGGGGGCGTTGCCACATCAGGACTGGAAATGACCCAAAACTCGATGAAACTTCGCTGGAACAGTCAGGAGGTTGATGGCCGTCTTCATGAAATCATGTGCAATATTCATGGGCAGTGTGTCAGCCATGGGAAAAGGGAAGATGGCTATGTTGATTATGTGAAGGGCGCTAATATTGCAGGATTCCTGAAAGTTGCCAATTCAATGCTTGATATGGGGGTGATCTAAGGACAGGTGTGAGGTGTGAGGTGTGAGGTGTGAGGCGTGAGGCGTGAGGCGTGAGGCACGAGGCGTGAGGTGTGAGGCGTGAGGCGTGAGGCGTGAGGCGTGAGGCACGAGGCGTGAGGCGTGAGGTGTGAGGTGTGAGGTGTGAGGCGTGAGGTTAAGGTTAAGGTTAAGGTTAAGAACAAGCAACCAGCAACCAGCAACCAGCAACCTGCCTTCGCTAAAGCTTCGGCAGGCAAAGCAAGCAACAAGCAACAATTTGAATATTGAGATATTTTTAAGAAAGAGAAGAGCTGGTTATCCGGCTCTTTTTTTTAACTTTGGGTGTCTCAATTTCTTGTGCTATGTCAGAGTTGCAGCTTAAGCATAAAATTGCTTTAGGTTTGATTCCGCGTATCGGTGATATTAATGCCCGAAAACTTGTATCACATTTTGGGAGCGTTGAAGCAATATTTCATGAACCATACAGAAATCTTATCAAAATACCGGGGATCGGCTCCGGTATTGCACAATATATAAGTGACAGAGCTTATCTTGATACTGCGGAAAAAGAGGCGGAATATGTTACTAAGAACAATATCAGAACCTGTTTTTATCTCGATAATGATTATCCTTTCAGACTCAGACAATGTGACGATTCTCCGGTTGTTTTCTTCTTTAAAGGCAACTGCAATCTGGATGCTTCAAAGATTTTAAGTGTAGTAGGCACACGTAATGCCACGCCACGGGGAAGAGAATTGTGTGAAAAAATCATTGAAGGACTGGCTGGCGGTCATCCTGATCTTATTATAGTTAGTGGTTTGGCTTATGGAATTGATATCGCTTCACATAAAGCGGCCCTGGCTAATAACCTGCAGACAATTGGTGTCCTGGCTCACGGATTTAAGACCACCTATCCTGCCATTCATGCTTCAACTGCAAAGGCAATGATAAGCAAAGGCGGCCTTTTAACTGACTTCCTGTCAGATGCTCTTCCGGAACGCAATAATTTTTTGAAAAGAAACCGTATTATTGCCGGACTCGCAGATGCCACACTTGTTGTCGAATCTGGAATCAAGGGAGGAGCATTGATAACGGCAGATATAGCGAATTCATATAACCGTGATGTTTTTGCCGTACCCGGACGACCGGATGATCAATGGTCAGCCGGTTGCAACAGCCTGATAAAAAGCAACAAAGCTTTTCTGACAGAATGTTCGGATGATGTTGAATACTTTCTTAACTGGAAACCTGAAAAGTCAAAACCTGTCATACAGAGAACGCTGTTTTCCGAGCTTGATGAGACTGAAAAGATAATATTTGAATTGCTTTCGAAACAAGGGGAACTCACTATTGATACTATTTGCAGGTCGCTCGATATTCCTGTTTATAAATTATCATCTCTCCTTCTCCAGATGGAGTTCAAAGGACTACTGAAGTGTTCCCCTGGAAATGTCTACCGGACAGTTTAAGTCGATATATATTTTATTCCTGATAAAACAAAAGGTTATTCGGCATTGTTTTTATATTTTTATAATTCCAATTAACCTTTAATTAAAACTATTTTATTATGGATCCGAGAGTACAACAATTCATGGCTACAATCAAAGCCAGAAATCCTGGTGAGAACGAGTTCCATCAGGCAGTTCAGGAGGTTGCAGAATCCCTGATTCCTTTTATTGAAGAAAATCCCAAGTATAAACATGCAAAAATTCTGGAAAGAATTGCAGAACCTGAAAGGACAATAATATTCAGGGTTCCATGGTTAGATGATAAAGGAGAAGTTCAGATCAACCGAGGTTTCAGAATTGAGATGAACAGTGCCATAGGTCCATACAAAGGAGGCCTCAGGCTCCATCCTACTGTTAACCTTGGGATCCTTAAATTTCTTGCTTTCGAACAGGTTTTCAAAAACAGCCTTACAACATTACCAATGGGCGGAGGAAAAGGAGGTTCTGATTTTGATCCAAAGGGCAAGTCGGATAATGAAGTAATGAGATTCTGTCAGAGCTTCATGTCGGAACTTTTCCGTCATATCGGCGCCGATACCGATGTTCCTGCAGGTGATATCGGAGTGGGTGGACGTGAAATAGGGTTTCTCTTCGGTCAGTATAAAAGACTGAAGAATGAATTTACAGGTGTCCTGACCGGAAAAGGAATTGAATGGGGCGGTTCTCTCATCCGTCCGGAAGCTACAGGTTACGGAGCTACTTATTTCGCACAGGAAATGCTTTCCACGCGTGGAGAAAAACTTAAAGGGAAAGTGGTGTGTATTTCCGGATCGGGAAATGTTGCCCAGTATGCCTCCGAGAAAGTAACGGAACTTGGAGGGAAAGTAGTCACCTTATCTGACTCAAACGGTTTTATCTATGATCCCAAAGGTATTGATGCTGAAAAACTTAATTTCATCATGGAGCTTAAAAATGTCAGGAGAGGAAGGATAAAAGAATATGCTGAAAAATATGGCGTTGAATACTTCGAAGGAGAAAGACCATGGATAATTAAATGCGATATAGCTATGCCTTGTGCAACGCAGAATGAAATAAATGAGGAGGAGGCTAAATTACTTGTTAAGAACGGATGTATATGTGTATCGGAAGGGTCCAACATGCCTTCCACAATTGAAGCAGTAGTGGTATTCCTTAATGCTCAAATCCTTTATGGCCCGGGGAAAGCAGCCAATGCAGGAGGCGTTGCCACATCGGGACTAGAGATGACACAAAACTCAATGAGATTGCCATGGTCGCGTGAAGAGGTTGATGAAAAGCTTCACACGATAATGAAAAACATTCATAAAACATGTGTGAAGTACGGTACAAAAGACAGCGGATTCATTAACTATGTTGATGGAGCCAATATAGGAGGATTTGTGAAGGTCGCAAATGCAATGATTGCACAGGGTGTTGTTTAATGCAGTTTATTGATACTCATACACATCTCTATCTTCCGGAATTCGATACCGACAGGGATGAAGTGGTAAACAGGGCAGTAAGCAATGGTATTGTTAAAATGCTGCTGCCTAATATTGATGTAGAATCTATTGATCAGATGCTTTCTGCAGTAACCAGATACCCGGGTATCTGTTATCCAATGACAGGCCTTCATCCCACATCGGTCAAAAAGGATTATCTCTCTCAGCTTGATAATCTTGAAAAACTGTTTATAAAACATAAATTTATTGCGATCGGGGAAATCGGAATCGATCTTTACTGGGATAAAACTTATCTGAAAGAGCAACTCGTTTCTTTCAGAAGACAACTTGCGTTTGCGTCAGACAATGCGTTACCTGTTGTGATCCACTCAAGAGAAGCATTTTCGGAGGTTTTTTCAGTGCTGGATGAATTTAAGGGAAAACCATTAACCGGGGTTTTCCATGCTTTTTCCAGCAGCTTAAAAGATGCGGATAGAGCTATTAATATGGGATTTAAACTCGGGATTGGTGGCATTGTGACATTTAAGAATTCCGGCCTAGATAAAATAGTAAAAGAGACTGGAACTGAGAACCTTATTCTTGAAACTGATGCTCCATATCTTGCCCCTGCACCGTACAGAGGAAAAAGGAATGAGAGTTCATATATTTGTATCATAAATAAAAAACTGGCTGATATTTTTGGATTGAGCGAAGAAGAGATAGCGTCCATTACATATTCAAATTCCGTCAGACTTTTCAATTTATCAGAAAAAAATGAAAAATAAAAAGGAAATCTCCATACTCATTATTTATACCGGAGGAACTATCGGTATGGTACACGATCCTAATACCGGATCGCTGGTCCCAATTGATTTCCGGCATATTTCAGATCACGTACCGGAGCTTCGTAAATTCGGCTATGATCTTCATTCTATATCTTTTGATCCGGTTAAAGATTCCTCAAATATTGATCCCGGTGTATGGATTAAAATGGCCGAGATTATTGAAGAGAGCTACGATGATTTTGATGGTTTTGTGATCCTTCATGGAACTGATACTATGGCATATACTGCATCTGCACTAAGCTTTATGCTGGAAAACCTCTCAAAACCTGTCATACTTACCGGGTCACAACTACCTATCGGTCTGTTGCGGACAGACGGGAGGGAAAACCTGATAACGGCGATTGAGATAGCCGCAGCCATGGAAAACGGGTTGCCGGCTGTTCCGGAAGTTTGTATTTTTTTCGACAATAAACTTACGCGGGGTAACCGTACAACCAAGATGAGCGCAGAGCATTTCGATGCTTTTTATTCACCGAATTATCATCTCCTTGCTGAAGTCGGATTACATTTAAAATATTATAATAACCTGATCAGCTATCCGGCAAAAGAGCAGAAACTTATTGTTCATAAAGCATTTGATACAAATGTTGCCATTCTTAAACTGTTCCCGGGAATTAACAGAAAACTGGTTGACGCAATTACAAAAACGGAGGGATTAAGGGGACTTATTATTGAGACTTACGGATCGGGCAATGCGCCTACTTATCAATGGTTTTTAGAGGATCTGAAACAATATATTGATAAAGGGGGAATTATATTGAATGTCACTCAGTGTCATGGAGGAAGCGTTGAGATGGGATTATATGAGACAAGCAGGCAGATGCTTGCTGCCGGAGTGGTTAGCGGAAGAGATATTACATCTGAAGCATCTGTTACCAAACTAATGCATCTGCTTGGGAGGTTTTCTTCTAAAGAAAAAGTAGTCCAATCTCTGAATATGTCACTTGCAGGAGAAATTTCATGACAGGTAGTTTTATAAAAATATTTTTGTATTTTGCGCCCCTGTTTTTTGACCCCGATGCATTAATAAAGGAGAGATGCAGGAGTGGTTTAACTGGCACGCCTGGAAAGCGTGTGTACCTCAAAAGGGTACCGGGGGTTCGAATCCCCCTCTCTCCGCAGACCAGATTACTCCCCCGGCATGCCGGGGGATTTTTACTTAAGTCTGAGCTCTTCCTCACTGTGGTCAGCAGTAAGCTTTATTGCATTCTCATATTTGTTTATACTCAAGTAAACCATATTTGCCTGGTCACTATAGAGGCCGATCAGAATCTGATTCCTGATTTTGAAATTCCTTGGCTTTTTATCTGATTGGTAAACAAGGTCAAGACGGATTTCATAACTGTCTGTTGAAACCTTAGAAAGACTGCCCGAAAGCAGCTTATGATTAATATAAATCTGAACTCTGTCGCTGAAATATCTTTTGATCAGTTCATCCGGAATTTTTTCATTCTCACCATTTTTCTCAGGTTTAAAAGCAGCGTTATACAACTCATAGTCCCTTAAGAAGTCATCATAGTACATTCTGAAAAAAACTTTCAGAGTATCACTTTCCTGAGCCTGGTTAATAGTTATCAGTGTAACATGCACAGGATGAAAAAGAAGCAATGCATTTAAAATTAAGACTTTTAACATCTTATTTTGTTTTCAGTTCAAAATGACGGAATATTTATATTCTGGTTCTTTTATTCTGATTTCCTCTCATTAATGTCTTCAATATTTAATGTTTACAATACCAAGAGTTATAATTAATCGTCACTGTCGTTTTGTCATTTTATAAAGAAAGTCTCCTCGTTATGTTCCTGTGTAAACTTCATTTCTGAATCAAAATTCCTGCTCCTGATAATAGTGAGATTTTCCACATTGCTGTACAATCCGTTAAGAATGGTATTTCTCACAGTAATGCTTTTCAGCTTTTTATCCACACGGTACAGCACACTAAACCTGACATCCCCGTCATACTCTTCGAACTTTAGCAACTTCCCGATAATCAGTTTTTTGTCGGCAGAGATGTTTATTTTTGAGTTCAGGTAATTGTTGGCCAAATCAGAAGGGAAAGGCCGGAACCCACGCAAAACCTCAAGATCAAGATCATCAAATATAGTCTGCTGGTAATCGCGGAGAAAAAGTTCATAATTGATCCTGACAGATACTTTAAGTGAATCCGTACCCTGTATATATTCAATACCGGTAAATGTTACAGGCATCTGCTGAAAGAATATAAATAAGGGCAGAGTCAATATCTTTAACATAACTCTTTATTGAATTAATGATTTCAATAAATACACACAAAATTCAAAAGTAAGGTTTTTCTTTTTTCAATCTCACCGACCTCCTCATTATATAAAAAGCTGCGTCTGCCAATAAAAATTCCTTCTTATTCACAAAATGGTTAATTTTGAAGTGGCATAAAAACACAATTATAATAAATATTTAACCTGATGAAAACGAAACAACTTCTCCTTGCAATAATTCCATTTTTATTTGCAGGAAATATCACAATGGCACAGGAGGCTCCACATCCTGAACCCAAAACTCTAGAAATAGGGGCCCAGGCTCCGGATTTCAGTCTGAAAGGGGTCGATGATAAGACATACTCGCTGGCTGATTTTGCTTCTTCAAAAGTGCTGGTTGTCGTTTTCAGCTGCAACCACTGTCCCACAGCACAGGCTTATCAGAACAGACTGATTGATATATACAGCAAGTATACATCAAAAGGTGTGGCACTGGTTGTAATATCGCCAAATAGTTCCAAATCGCTCAATCTGTGGGAACAGGGCTGGTCTGATCTGGGCGATTCATTCGAAGAAATGAAAATTCGTGCTAAAGACAAAGGGTTTAAATTCCCATATCTTTATGATGGTGATGATCAAAAGACAGCTATCGCTTATGGACCTATGGCCACTCCGCATGCTTTTGTATTCGATAAAAACCGTAAACTTCAATATGTTGGTTGCATTGACGAATCAATGGAAAAAGGAAAAGGTGAACTATTACAAAATGCCATAGATGAAATTCTCGAAGGAAGAAAAATAGAAAAACCTGTAACAAAGGTTTTTGGATGTTCTACAAAATGGGCATGGAAAACCGAGGGAACAAAAAAACTCTATAAAGAATGGTCAGAACTTCCTGTTACAATCGAAAATATAGATACTTCCGGAATAAAAGAGCTGATCAGAAACAAATCTGACAAATTGAGGCTTATTAATGTGTGGGCCTCATGGTGTGGCCCCTGTGTCCAGGAGTTTCCGGATTTTGTCATTATTGACAGGATATACCGCAGCCGCCAGTTTGAATTCATTTCAATAAATGCTGATAAATTGTCGAGAAAGGACAATGTATTGAAGTTCCTCCAGAAGAACGAGGCATCCAACAAAAATTACATTTTCAACAGCGATAACAACTCCGAGCTGGTCGAAGCTGTAGACCCTCAGTGGTCGGGGGCACTGCCTTACACTATGCTTATAGAACAAGGAGGCAATGTTATATACCGTATTCAGGGGCCGATCAATATGATAGAGATGCGGAAATTAATCGTCTTTAACAGGTACATTGACGGCGTAAAATAAAATATAGGATTTTACCCGATTTGAAGAAACTAAGAACTGTATAATTATTTTTCTGCAGCCCAGAGAATCGCATTGCCAACCATTGTCTTAAATTCAGCAGAATTGAACAGCGTTGGACTGTGCCCCATCTGAAAATAGATATTTCTTGCTTTCATCTTTTCATTTATCCATATAACCGGATGGTCACCCATTTTGATATCTGAAACCGGCTTATATGTTGATTCGTCGACCGAAGCAAGTACATGTACATTTGGACGGGGATCAATATTATAAGTGTACCACTCATCGTCAGGAATCACGAAACTAAATGGAACCCCTTTCATCACAGGATGATTTCTGTCTTCAACATTTACGGTCCCGGAAGCAGTGGCAGCTATATAGTTTTTAAACCTTATACCTCCCATGAAACCGGAAAACCAGTTCCACATAGGGTAACCATCAAATTCCCCCAGCAAAGTAGCGTGATGAAAGCCCACCCATCCTCCCCGGCCTTCTTCGATGTATTTTACAAAGGCAGCCATTGCCTTATCGCCCCAGTTATAAGGTGGATAATTCAGCTGGATAATCACCTGATATTTTGATAAGAGAGTATCATCAATTCCCCTGGCATGGTTAATAACGGAGATTTCAAAGTTATTGGCTGCAGAAAATGCTTTAAGCCAGTCGAGAGCAGCAACAACAAATTTTTCATGCTGGTCGCCACGCTCGGCAAGTACAAGTGCTTTAAATTCCGGAGCTCTGCCAGAACCGGTGATATCATTCGAAGAAGTAACCGGTTCTTTATCTTTGACAGGAGAAGCTGCCCAAAGGATAGCATCACGAATCAGAATAGCAAAATTAGTATCAGAGCAGGCAGTACTATCATGCCCGATACCGATGTAGATCACCCGGTCATATTCCGGGTTAGTCCATATCATTGGATGATCGCCCATCGGTTTTTCAGGCTTATATGAAGTCTCGTCGGCAGTCGCCAGTACGTGGACGTTTGGGCGGGGACTCCTGTCAAATTCGTACCACTCATCATAAAAGCTAAATGTAGAAGGAAGGTTCTTCATAACCGGGTGGGTACTATCTTCCACCACTATTTTCCCTGTTTGCTTTGAAGGATGGGGCGAATAAACAATACCACCCAGCATCTCCTCGTACCATTTCCAGTAAGGCGTTTCAGGGGCAATGAACTGCCTGCCTGTCAAACCGGCTGCATGTATCCCGACCCAGCCTTTTCCTCCTGAAATAAAATGTTGCAGGGCCATCTGCTCTTTCCGGGTCATTTCAAAAGGGGCCAGGTGCAACTGAACCAGGACCTGGTAGTTGACTAAATTTTCCTCATTTATATAAGTCGCATCGCGAGTGAAATCGACCTCAAAATTGTTTTCTGCAGCAATCTTTTCAAGGAATGCCTGAGATTTAACTATCATCGGCCCGTGATCAGGATCAGGCGAGGCAACCACAAGCACTTTGAATGCAGGCTTTTGTGCTATTGCACTGGTTGCAAAAGTCAGGGACAGAATACTTAAAAAGAGAAGTTTAAATGCAATCAGTAAATTACTTTTCATCATTTAATCTCTTTCTCAACTGCGGTCACATTCCACCCGTCAACTTTTAAAAGCGGTTTTTCACCATTGAGGTCTTTCATGTCATATTCGACCTGAATTACTCTTTTTTCCTTAGGAAGAAGAGAGATGTAGTTATCCTCCCAGAATACCGGAAGCACAGGCTCTTTGGAAGTTAACTTAAGTATTTTAGGATTAACGGCAAAAGCAAGCCCTGTGCCGGGGTTTTCCAGTGTAACAGTGAGTTTGCATTTACTTCCGTCCTTTTGAATCGCTGATGCAGTAACATTTATATTCGCCGAGGGAAGTTTGCTGAGGTCTGTAAAGTCAGCCTTATCATCACCATTCGAGCTTAACCAGTAAAAATTAGATGACAATTGTTTTCCGGAGGCATCCTCCAGTTCCAGTTTCAGAAAATAAACTTTCGTGATATCCTTAGGTACAACGAGTGTAAATATTTTCTCACTCCCGTCTGCAGAAACCTTTGCATCCATCATGACTGAGGAGACTTCCTTCATATTAAAATCGAACATTTTTACTTTTGCTTTCAGTCCATTGAAATCATGATAGAAGCAATTCACAATTTTTATTGAATGGTCATCATAGCAATACTGGATATGAATAGGTTCGCAGGCCGTTTTTGCTCCGTAGAAAGCCCCGTTGGGCATAAAATAATAGTCATAAAACTGCCAGTACATCTTTGGCCAGGCGGAGTTATACATCCAGTAAATAATCCCGCTGGAACGGTATTTATTGCCGGCAAAAGCTTCAAACATTGCCTTTACGGCTTCATTCTGAAATACCTGTGATTTTACGCAATACTCTTCAACACCGGCAGGCTTACCGTACCTGGATTCAAATGCAGCCCTTGCAATCGGATAAAAAGCTTTATGAAGACGAAGATCCCATGATCCGCTCATAGGCCAGAGGTCCTTTTCAGGCATCATCATTCTCATTGTCTCTATTGGAGGGATTTGTTCTCCTGCAGGACCTGCTTCCGTATTGAATTCAAGTTTAGTATACCAATAGGATGGAGTCTCATAAGCGTACACATTCGGATATGGGCCCATATAAACACCGGTTAATCCGGCAATGGCACTGGGTGCCTGGGTTGCCGACGATTCATAAGGCCTTGTATTATCACACTCATCCAATACTTTTAAGTATCGTTTTTCAACATCAGCAGGCGGGAAATTATCGCTACCATATAGCCATGTAAAAACCGATGGATGATTGCGAAGATGGACAATCAGATCTTTCCAGCTCGCCTCAGCAACATCTCCAGTATGAGGCGTCCATCTTTTCCACCCTTCCCATGAACTGCAGCAGCACCAGCCGACCATCAGTAAAATCCCTTCTTCATCGCATCTTTCGAACAGATAGTCTGATCCACGCGGGCCTTCCATTCTAAGGGCATTAAGATTCATGTGCTTTGCGTACATCAGATCAGCATCTATCCTATCGTTTGATGGGCGAAGCATGAGGTCCTGCACATAACCGCCGCCCCTGATAACAATGTTTTTGCCATTTACCTGGAAAACTTTTGTCTGCTGTTTATCGAATTTGTTCATCCATGAAGTGATTTCACGAATCCCAAAACGCACTTTCTTAGTGTCAGTGGTTTTGCCGGAAGTCTCAAAACTCAGGTTCAGGTCATAAAGATTCTGGGGGCCAACAGTATGAGGCCACCAGAGTCGTGGGTTGGATACTACCAGTTGGGGAAATTTCTCATAAAGGAAACTTACTATTTTTGTTTCGCCGGCTTCCAGAGTTACTTCCTGTGAAAAAGCTATGTTCTCAATAGTCCCTTTTAATACTCCGTTTACCTTTTTCGCTTCTGCGTTACGGACTTCAGCAGTAATGGTCAGCTTTGCCTGGTCGGTCGACGGCAGGTTCAGCTTTGTTATCACTTGAGGATTCTCAATTGCTACATCACCGGTAGCATGAATGGATACATCGTACCAGATTCCCATACCCCTGTCGGGTGTTGTGGGATTCCAGTCAACCCATGTTACTGTAAGATCCATGCCCTTTGGAGGAAATATTTCGAGAGCAAGGCAGTTATTTTCACCAGCCAGGGCTTCTTTAGTGATGTCAAGATTAAATAAACGATATGCGCCTTCAATTTTTGTCGTATCAGCAATAAGTTTGCCGTTCAACCATATATTAGCTTTGTAATTGATGCTGTGAAACTGGAGCCATGTATGCATTTTTTTATAGTCGGCAGGTATTTTGAACTCTGTTCTGTACCACCATGCAACTTTGAACGGACTGCCATCGGGCATTTCCCGTTTTGGATAAGGTATCATGCCCGGAAGGTTGTTGAAATTTGTTCCATAGTAAGGATCGGGATAAACCTTGTTTGCTACCAATGCTGCCAGGACAGTCGTCGGGACAGAAGCAGGATACCAGCCGTCGGTCCGGAAACCAATTGTTGAAAGGGTTTTGGCATCTGATTTAATCTCTTTGGAAGACTGGATTGCCCAGTTATCTTTTAACAGAAATCTCGGGTTCACAGGAATCTGAGCGATACAGTTCATGGTTATGATAACCAATAAGGTGAAAGTGAATAAAATACGTGTTTTCATACTATAAGTTCTAATTTTTGAAGAAAAATCCGTTTTATGGGTAATAAAGTTAGTCAAATAAATTGACAGATATTAGAGCAAAATAATTTCCAAAAATTCTTTATTATATTTTTATTGTGATCACCTATTTGAATTAAGTTTATAATTATTAGGTTTATGGTCATTATTTTTATTAGAATCCAGCAATATGACTGACACACATACTTCATCCCTATCCGGTCCGGGTTTAAAACGTGTTCTCGGACTGTCTGCACTGATATTATACGGGATTATCCTTATTCAACCGACTGCTCCAATGCCATTATACGGCGCCGCAGCGAGCCTTGCAAAAGGTCATGTAGTTACGACCATACTGATTGGCATGGTTGCCATGCTTTTCACTGCGATCAGTTACGGGCGCATGGCAAATGTTTATCCAAGTGCCGGTTCGGCATATGCATATGTCAGCAGGGAAATCCATCCCTCGCTGGGGTACTTTGTCGGCTGGGGAATGATTTTTGATTATATAATGAATCCGATCATATGTGTGATCTGGATCAGCAAAGCTGCAATAAACCTGATTCCTGAAATACCCTTCGGAGTTTATGCCGTTGCCTTTACATGTCTCTTTACAGCCATGAATCTCCGTGGAATTGAATCAAGTTCACGTACAAACACCATAATTGCTACCGGATTAGGTGTGGTTATTATCCTTTTCCTGGCTGCTGCAGTCCGTTATCTCTTTTTAAATCCGCCGGCTAATGCAGGAGATTGGACCAGGCCCTTCTATGATCCGAAAACGTTTTCATTTCCCTCGGTGTCAGCCGGTGCATCGCTGGCTGTTCTTACCTATATAGGATTTGACGGTATTTCAACTTTGTCGGAAGAGGTTCATAACCCCCGACGGAATATACTTCTGGCCACAGTACTGGTTTGTATTATAACAGGA
Organism: Bacteroidales bacterium; assembly: GCA_050014255.1. Lineage (GTDB taxonomy): Bacteria > Bacteroidota > Bacteroidia > Bacteroidales > VadinHA17 > LD21. The sequence goes on from JBEKDR010000004.1 coordinate 112,286, forward strand.
ATTCTGGCATCTATACAGGTTTATTTCGCTCAGCTTGTCTGGCCGCAGGCAGCTTCAACTTTTCCCGATCAGGATACGGCATTTTGCTTCATAGCTAAAAGAGCTGGCGGTACATGGCTTTTCCATACAGTCAATATTGCTTTGCTTGTTGCAACAATTGGGTCCGGAGCGGGAGCTCATCTTGGAGCTGGACGTTTGCTTTATGGAATGGGAAGGGATAATGCCATTCCCGGCAAATTCTTTGCAAAAATAAATCCAAAGACACAAATACCATCTAATAATATAATTCTTATTGGTGTGATAATTCTTGGTGGCGTTTTTCTGCTTACCTATCCTCTGGGCGCTCAACTCCTCAACTTCGGAGCGCTGGTTGCATTCATGGGAGTCAATGTATCTTCATTTATGCACTACTTTGTGCGCGGAGAGCACAAAAAATTCACACATTTCATTGTTCCTCTTCTTGGGTTTTCAATTTGTCTTTATCTATGGTTCAGTCTTGGAATCAAAGCTAAGATCGTTGGTATATCCTGGCTTTCATTAGGTCTCATTTATGGCGCATACCGGACAAACTTCTTTAGAAAACCACTTCAGTTTGCAAAACTCGAAAGTAATGATGAAGCGGAGGATACAATGAATAAGAAAGACTGAGAGACTGAGAGACGAAGGGACTAAGAGACGAAGGGACTAAGAGACTTAGGGACAAATAGACTTGTGGACACCCCATGGGACTTAAAATGTCATTGTAAAGGTAGCACCTTTATTTATAGTGGAATTCACTTCAAGACGGGCATGATGCAGCATCATTATCTGTTGCGACAAGCTCAATCCAATACCGGAATTATTGGCTTTTGTAGAATAAAATGGCAGGAATATTCTTTCAATCACTTCATCGCTGATACCTTTACCATTATCAGAAATTGATATCTGTGAATGGCCTGCTTCATTTTTCCTGGCAATTATTGAAAGTCTGGGATCTGAGATCTCCTCCATAGCATCCAGGGCATTCTGAAAAAGATTTATGATTACCTGCTCAATAAGTTCCAGGTCAGCTTCAATAAAAAGATCAGGGGGAATAATTTCCTTTTCAAACTTTATACCTGTTTCCTTAAACTTAGCACTGTAAAGTATCGTGATCCGTTCGAAAAGGTCGCGGAGGAAAATCTTCCTCAGGTTTGGCTTCGGAATATCCGTAAGACTTTTTGTAGCCTTTACAAAATTAATTAACCCATGTGTCCGGGATTCAATTATTCTTAAACTGTGATGAATATCTCCGGTCACCTCCTCGCCGATTTTTTCAGGTTTCTGAACTACCCCCGACTCATCTTCAAGCATTTGAGCAGTCATCCCGGCAAGATTGGTAATCGGAATGGCTGAGTTCACTATTTCGTGAGATATAATATGAACCAGTTTCTGCCATGTATTGATCTCTTTACTTATGAGTTCATCCTTTTGCCGTTCTATTTCATCTTTTTGTTCTTTCAGCTCTTTATTTTGAAAATTAAGTTCGCTGTTCTTGCTGCTCAACTCAGCCTCAAAATGGAAGTTAAGTAACCGGAGATAAAAAATGCCTGCATTAATAAACAGGAAAAGAGCAATTTGGGCAATTTTGTAATAGAGATAAAAAGTATTTATCCTCTCGACAATCGGATAGCTGTTCATATAAGACTCGACCAGCTCAGGCTTGCCAAACTGAACCATGATTCTGTCTATAAACATTACCAATAGAAAATAATATGAAAGGGAAAACCAGTAGATAAATTTTTCTTTATGCGGATGTACAAGCAATTGTGGAATTATAGAAATACCTATCACAACATAGGGATAGTAAGTAAATTCTTCCTCCTGAACATATCCTATCAGGGTCGGTCCTAGCAGGAAAACAACTGAGGGAAGGAAAATCAGTGACAGCCGGCTTAGTTTAGCGTAACCATACCATGCAATTGCCAGGTTGAGGAAGGTGAGGATAAGGGTCAATGCCACCCGTAGTGTTCCGTAAGAAAGTATATTGTGAGTGAGCCTTTGTCCAATGAGTGTATATATCAGCAATAACAACATAGTGATGAATAGTACAAAATTTAGCTGATTGGTAAGGACAATGGTTCTCCGGCTTAATTGCTTGTCCTCTCCCGTTGTTCCAAGGTTTGAGATGTAATTCCAGATGTTTTGCATATTGCCTTTTCTTTAATATTCTATGTCAGGTCTCAACAAAATAACCGTTCATTGCTCATCTTAAAATATTTTCAGTTATTAATCCCGAATCGCGCAATCTTGCGGTAGAGAGTGCTCCGGGCTATCCCTATTTCTTCAGCTGCTTTGGAAAGGTTGCCATTATATTTGTCAAGAGCAACACTGATTGCTTTTCTCTCATAATCTTCAACGCGCATTGCAGGTTCATCAGTAATTTGAGGAGGCGATGATTTAATCCTGAGGACAAAATCATCAGGTTTCAGGATGTCGTTTTTACTCAGAATGACCGCTCTTTCGATTGCGTGAGCAAGTTCTCTTATATTCCCCGGCCAGTGGTAGTCTTCCAGTTTATGTATTGTATCTTCCTCAAGCTTTATTCTTTGTTTCCCGTATTGACCTGAAAAGAGATCAAGGTAATAATCTGCGAGGAGGCTGATATCTTCTCTTCTTTCTCTTAAAGGTGGTAATATTATTTCAACAGTATTTATCCGATACAGAAGGTCCTGCCGGAATTCGAACACATCAGCCATTTCATACAAAGGCTTATTGGTGGCTGATATCAGCCTGACATTTACAGGTATCGGATGATTACTTCCTATCCTGACCACTTCCCTGTTCTGAATTGCAGTGAGAATCTTTGCCTGTAACGGAAGACTGAGATTTCCTATTTCGTCAAGGAATAATGTTCCGCCTGAAGCTATTTCAAATCTTCCTGCACGGTCTTCCCTGGCGTCAGTAAACGCACCACGCTTATGTCCGAATAATTCAGCTTCAAATAGAGTCTCCGGTATAGATCCCAGATCGACATGAACAAATGAATTCTGACTTCTTAATGATTCACTGTGCAAAGCCCAGGCTGCAAGCTCCTTGCCAGTTCCGTTTTCCCCGAGTATCAAAACGTTGGCATCTGTTGAAGCAACAGTTTTTATCGTTTCCGTAATCCTGGCCATTATCGGGGACCTGCTTATGACTTCAGGGTATTTATTCATCCCTTTATTTACTGGACCGGCAAGACTATCCTTGGTCCTGCTGGCATTTCTCTCACCCTGGCTCAGGGAAACAACATTGCTGACAGCTGCAACAAGCTGCTCCCCGTTCCAGGGTTTTGTAATGAAATCAACGGCACCCTTTTTCATAGCCTGTACAGCCAGGTTGATTTCTCCATAAGCAGTAGTGGTTAATACGCAGGCAGCGGGATCAATCCGGAGTATCTTTTCAAGCCATTTCAATCCTTCTTTGCCTGATGTGCTGCCACGGGTATAATTCATATCAAGTAAAATCACATCATACTTGCATACTTTCAGGTACTCGGGTATTAAACCTGGACGATCAATCGTATCAATTTTCCCAAACAGGCCTCTTAATACAAGCCTTGCCGTATATAAAACATCATTATCATCATCAACGACCAATACGCTACCAGATCTGTCAGATTTCATATAAGGTATATGAATGATATTTGCTGTCAGGGAGCAAATATTAGTAAAGATAATAATTGTAGCATTCTGAATCAATTAATTGTAGCAAAACGATACAGTTTTAATTATGATTCAACTCAATCGTTTTTATATATATCTGTATATCTTATTGTTACATAGATTGGCCCGATAATTGGATTTCATCTGATGCTAAAAACATTAATAATGAAAACCAGTTATGTTACTATAGTGATTAATCCGTCTGCCGGAAACGGAAAAGCAAAAAGGGAAGCACAATCCTTACTGCAAAAAATTAAAAGTTCCTGCAATTTTGAGATTGATATAAATTTTACGAAAGAGAAGAATGATGCAACGTTCATTACCAGGAAAGCCATTTTGGATGGTGCTTCAATGATTATTGCAGTTGGTGGCGATGGTACTGTTAATGAAGTTGTTAATGGTTTCTTCCAGGCAGGGAAACCATTAAATCCATTATGTGAACTGGGAGTAATAAACTGTGGCACGGGCGGAGGTTATTCAAAGACTCTTAAAAATCCTCACTCGACCGGGCAACAAATTGAACAGATTCTTCAGCCAGGCAGCAAAGCTTTGGATCTTGGTCGTATTATTTGCCTGGATAATTCAGGTACAGAACTCGCCCGATTGTTTGTTAATGAATGTCAAATAGGTATCGGCAGCGAGGTTGCTTCTTTTGTCGGGAAAAAATCCAAAATTTTTGGTGGAACAATTGCTTTCGGTTTCGCAGCAACACTTATAGCTATGTCCATGAAACCCCTGTCTCTGGCAATTGGATTTGACAATGACGCGTTTCAGGAATACAGGCTTATCGGTCTTGTTGTAGGAAACGGCACTGAATGTGCGGGCGGGATGAAACTTACTCCGGATGCAAAACTGAATGATGGTTTTTTTGATGTATTATCAATTAATGATATGAATATGGGCCAGAGAATCCTGAACCTTTCAAAAGTATATTCAGGAACGCATATTTTATCGCCTCATTGTTCGATTAAAAGATGTAAAAAACTAAAGGTAAGATCAGACATTGAAGTATCTCTGGAAAGCGACGGAGAGATACTCGGAAATTCCCCGTTTGATATTGAAATTTTACCTGCAGCAATCAGGGTTAAAGCTGGAAACATTAACATTTAATGATATGAAATCTCTTGTTGTTCAAGTTCGAAAAACATGGTTTGAAGTGAGAATTTTCATTTCGCTTTCAATAGTCACGGTTGTCACAATCTTTTCTTTTTTATCATTTAAAAATACCCCTTCCACGCTGGAGATTGCCGGAGGCTGGTTGGGATTATCAGCTGGTTTATCTGTCCGCTATGGATACTTAATCATAGCTTTCCTGGTTCTGTTTGCATCTCTGATCCGCATGTGGGCAGGTAGTATCCTTACTTCAAAAACCGTAATGGCGTTCAGGATTCAAAACAGCAAACTGGCTCTTTCAGGGCCCTATAATTTTGTAAGGAATCCTATTTATTTTGCTGATTTAATAGCCTTTAGTGCGCTGGCGCTCTGTCTGAAGCCCGTTGGTTTATTAATACCCGTACTGATATGGATTCATTACTACCAGCTTATTAAATATGAAGAAGAAAAACTGGTAACCAGGTTAGGACGTACCTATTCGGAATATATTCATTCTGTTCCGGGTCTCAATCCGGGAATAAAACAAATCAAAAGTCTTTTTAATATTCCTCTGGATCTTAGCATTAATTATGACGGATTCCGTCACAACGCCCAATATATGCTTTTTATTCCGGGTCTCATATTTGCATCATTCACCGGTAAATTTATTTATGCTATTCTCATCGGACTACCGGCAGTAATCGATTGGGCAGTAATTCATACAATTATAGGCGTCTCCAAAGATTTTCCGAAAAAGGAAAAAACATCCTCTAAGAGCAGGGAATTCATCCACTCAAAGGTATTCAGGGATATTCTATACGCTCAATGCTGGGAAGATCCGGAGATGGACAGAATTGCTTTCGATACAAAACCCGGAGATACGGTATTCTCAATTACATCAGGCGGCTGCAATGCGCTGACATTCCTTCTTGACGATCCGGCAAAAGTGATATGTCTCGACATGAACCGTTTTCAGAATTATCTTCTCTCACTTAAAATAAGCGCCTTTAAAAAACTCGAATACAATGAAACTCTGGAATTTTTGGGGGTTCGTTCTTCGAATCGCCGGTGGGAATTGTATGAAAGACTGAAACCAGTTCTTTCTGAAGAAGAACAGCTGTACTGGAGCAATAAAAAGACTGATATAAACAGGGGAATTATACACTGCGGAAAATATGAGAGATATATGCATCTGCTGAAAAAAGTATTCAGAATTCTTATAGGAAGAAAGATTATCAATGAATTGTTTAATGCCTCATGTATTGAAGAACAGAGAATTTTATTCCAGGAGAAGTGGGATAATTTCAAATGGGTGCTGTTTTGCCGGATTTTTTTAAGCCGTGCTTTCGCCAGTATGCTCTTCGACAAGGCCTTCTATAAATATCTTGAACCTACATTCTCATTTGAAAAGTACTATCGTTCGGCGGTCAGAAGAGCTGTGACAGAACTTCCTGCAAGGGAAAATTATTTCCTTGCTTATATTCTTTCAGGAAACTATTTCAATGATAATTTACCTGTTTACCTGAAAAAGGAAAATTATGAATTTATCCGCGATCGTGTAAACCGTATTAAAATGGTTACTTCCGGTTGTCTGGAGTATCTGAGATCTCTGCCCGGGAATACAATATCAAAATTCAATTTCACAAATATTTTTGAATGGATGTCAGTTGAGGAGTTTACAATCCTGCTGTTAGAAACAGTAAGAAGTGCGAAAGATGGTGCAGTAATTACTTACCGCAATCATCTCGTAACAAGAAATCGTCCTGAAATATTTGCAGATCAGATAATCCCCGATATGAAATTATCACTTGAGCTTCGCAAAAGAGATCGCTCATTTATATATAAAGCATATGTGGTAGAACGAATAAAAAAGAATTTATGTCATTCTTAGTCAAGGAAATAACTGTGCAGGATGGACTGGATGATTTTCTTTCCATTCCTGCAGAAATATACAGGAATGATCCCAACTGGATTGCCCCTCAGCATTCTGAAATAAAGAGAGTTCTTAATCCTGTTAAG
>JBEKDR010000005.1:0-79462 GCA_050014255.1 Bacteroidales bacterium
TTCACTTCTGACTTCATTAAAAACCTGGTAATTCTGAAATCCCTTTTTAATTTCAAGAATATTGCCAATATAATTCCATTGACGCACCAGGTGATTAAATGACATACCCTCCGCATCAAGGATTGCTTTCATCTGATCGAATGCTGCTCCGGCTGCACCTCTTGTATCCGAATAAAAAAGACCAAAGCCAAGACCTCCGGCCCATACCTCTTTACCAAAATCTGAGGTACAGACTACATAAGGTATTGCATTCCATACTTTGGTCATGAAATCAGATGAATCAGCATCTGCATAAGCTGCTTCAACTGCAATTTTCCATGGTTTTTCAGGTGGATGAACCGTAATATTAAAGGCCGGACATTGTTTACCAAAAGCATTGCGGATAGATTTAGCTATTTCCCTCCAGGTTTTTATATATGTTTCGTAGTCAGGCTGATCTGCAAAGACATTAAGTTTAATAAGTCTGAAACCTTTTTCCTGGCTGTATATTATTTGTTTCAGACACTGCCTCCATTCCTCACTTAAATCTCCCTTCACTTCGGGCATAAATATTGAATATTTTCCAATCATAAAATATTGTTTTTCATTTCATTTCATATATGCCAGGTTCTGCGGCTACACCAGCCGGTATCGAATTTCCATAAAAGTCTTTCGTTGGCTTTTCCAAACCAAAGACAGACTTAAGATCCAGTCCTTTATTTTTAAGCGGGGAATCTGGTAATAAAATATAGCCATAAAGTTTTCCAAGCTGGTAAGGATCAGTAATATCAGTCAACATTGGACCTTTAAATTTCGGATCCAGTTGCATTCCTATCAAGTGACCTTTAAGCATCTCCTGTCCGGTTTCTTTAGCCCACTCAGCAAGATTACTGAATTTCATGAACTTGATTTCACCTTTTGTGCTCCACCAGTCATTTCCGAGAAATGTACTGCCTTTGATGATCCCGGTAATCGGATAATCCGAACCCAGAAAAATATTATTGCAGAAGGTAAAGTTATTATGTACGGAAGAACTTTCAAAACTGATCAGAGGGGTACGAGAATTATATATTACATTATTATATATCATACAATCAGCCAGTTGATGAACATCATCTGATCCATTCCAGATAAAAATACTGCCCGCCCCTTCAGTTGTCTGTGCATCATCAATACTTACGCAATAACGGATTATATTATTTGACCAGGCAGATGCCCCGGAGTATTGAAATAAACCATAACCTGCACCCTGGTTTTCATACGAAAGACAATATTGAATAACAGAATTGGTTACACCTCCGTCGAGATCAAATCCTCCGCCATCCTTTGCATTTTTTGACGTTTTATTCCGATAGCTGATACAGTACTGGATCGTAATATGGTCGCTTTCCCATGTCCAGATACCTACCGGTCCATTCCCCTGCCGGGGCATGTCCCAGCCATTGTTAGTAGCACTGCAATGATCAATCGTAACACTGTCTGAAACACCGACAAGGATACCATTACCACTGTGATTATCGAGATTTGTCGGATCACCCGGATTGTTTTCAGCTTTGCAGTCATGAATCATAATTCTGCCTGAATGATTCCTGGCAGAGCCTATAATGTTAATGCCGCAAAACCCATTATCAGAAGCAATAACTTTTTCGACTTCCGAATCACTGCAGTCGTAAAGATCAACGCCTGACTTCTGAAAACCTTCTGCTCTTACATTTTCAATTTTACAGTTCCTGGAATGCATGATTGCCAAGCCATTGGTTTTGTTACCATGCTTTCTTCCATTTCCTTTGATATCCAGATCTGTAATCCAAATATTCTGACAGTTTTCAAATTTTATAGCTTCGGCGTTGCCACCGTTAATTATTGCTTTTCCTTCTCCACATGAAGTTATTTTAATCGGATCGGCTTTATTGCCAATAATACCGTGCAATACCAAAGTCCCGTTAAATATCTGTCCTCCTGTAAAACATATATCTGCAGCCTTCTTTTGAAGCCTGAGGTTAAGTTCCCGGATTGATTTTATGGGTTTGCTGGCAGTTCCCGGATAATGGTCATCCCCATGGATTCCGTCAATATAATATCCAGTTTCGGTATTGGTAGGAAACCAGACCATCATCTGTCCTGCCCCACGATTATTCCACAGAGCATATGGAATTAATTTAACTGGTTCTTCACTAGTCATCCCAACTTTGCCATCTGGAGTATTTTTTGTCCGGACACCTGATGTTTTAATTACTTGTGTCCCTTCAAGAAGAGAAGGTTCAAATTCTGTTGTGAAAGCAGCATCATTTTTTATTACTAAATCCAGCACATTTCCGGTATTGTTATCGGGCCATTCAGCGCAGAAAATAACAGGGCCTCTCTGAAATGCGATTTTATTTCTGTCTTCCTTTACCCTATCGTCGGCAACAACTTTGCGGACAGGCATTGGAAAATCAATTTCAACTTTATCGCCCGACGCCCATTTCCTTAAAACTACAGCATATCCGTCAACAATCCTAATCTCAGATTCTTTTCCATTAATCATAAGTTTTACAGGTTCATTATCCTGATCAGTAAATTTATAGAGCCCTCCCGGAATAGCCTCATTTTGAGCCCAGCCCGGAATCCTTATCTTTAAAATGAATTCCCCTCTTTTCTCAGGATTAACAGTTATTTCTACTCTGCCATCCCACGGGAAATTTGCTTTTTGAGAAATACTGATCTTTCTTTTACCAAGGGTTATACTGGCATTATTTGAAATGAACAGATTGACATAAAGCTCTTTATCCGTCACAGCATAAATATATCCGGGAATTGCGGGAACAAACCTGGCAACATTCGAAGGGCAGCATGCACAACCAAACCAGGCCTGACGTTGATACTGGCCATTAGATTCAAGAGGATTAGGATAGAAAAATCTGTCGGCTGATAATGATACCCCGGAAAGCATTGAGTTATAGAGCGTTTTTTCAAGAATGTCTATATACTTCGACTGCCCGTGTAAAAGGAAAAGCCTGTGATTGAAGAAGATATCACCGATTGAAGCGCAGGTTTCGCAATAAGCTGACATATTGGGTAATATAAAGGAGTCGGCGAAACCCTCATTTCCACCGTTAGCTCCAATCCCCCCTGTCAGATACATTTTCCCACTAACAAGGTTTCCCCATATTTTGGCAATGGCGTTCAGATAAGCCGCATCGTTCTCAATTGCAGCTATATCTGCCATTCCGGAATACATATAGGTAGCTCTGACAGAATGCCCTTCAGCTTCTGTCTGATCAACAGGTTTAAGATTAGCCTGATTGTATGGCTGGCCATGAGGACCGCGGATATCGAGAAAAAACCTTGCCAGATCAAGGTATTTCTTTTCACCTGTAACCCGGTAAAGCTTTACAAGTCCCATCTCAATCACCTGGTGACCCGGATATACCTTTACTTTGTCATAACCAAAATCCTTATTTACCAGATCAGCCGATTTTAACGCAACGTCAAGAAGGGTTCTTTTTCCTGTTGCCTGGTAGTGTGCTACAGAAGCTTCATAAAGATGCCCGAGATTGTAAAGTTCATGGCTTAGGACAGAATCCATTTCCCACCTGTTCTTGCCTGCCCACTCATGAAGTCCGGCTCCGCCATGTTTCTCTGCAATTGTACGGTTGGTATAAAGATAGCCATCAGGTTCCTGTGCCAGGCCGATCTTATGAATTAATGTGTCAAGATATCCTTCAAGTTTCGGATCGGGGAATGTCTGAAGAGAATAACTGGCACCTTCAATAATCTTGTAAACATCCGAATCATCAAATGGATAGATTGTCCGGAACTTCCCGGTATCGAGGCCTGCAGCAATTTCAAAATTTTTCACTCTCCCGGTCGATTCACAGTAACCGAAGGCAATAGGAATTGTAACAGAAGCATTCTTTTTTATCCTCGGTGCCCAGAAATTATCGGTAAGCTTAACTGCAGTGAATGGTACCGGCTGAATAGGATAATCTTCTCCTGTCAAAGACTTTTTAGAGCATCCGGAGAATAAGCACAAAACAACTGTAATTACAAGTACAAATCTAACCAGCTTATTCATAGATATTTAATTAATTTCTGTAATTATATCTGTTATAAAAATTTATTATCAATAAATTCTATTAAAATATTTCATCTCACTTTTTTCTATCATATTACCCCCTTTCTTATTTCCCCCAAGGGGGAAACGTTTGCTGCAACTCCTTCCCCCGCCAGCTGGCGGGGAAGGTTGGGAAGGTGGCAAATTAATTAAGTTAATTAAAATTGTTATTTTGTAAGTTCCAGAACAACAACTGACTTTGATGGCATTGTAATGCTCAAAATTCCGTCCTTCATAATAAATCCGTTAAATGAAACAGGTTTTACAGTTTCCGGATTTTCAAAACTGTTAAATGAATTCATTTCTGTGGCAGTAAGCACTTCTCCCGTGACTTTTTTGAATGAATCACCTATCATGGGACAGGTTATTGTAATAGATTTGTTTGGGTTAAGATTTGCAAGGGAGATATGCACTTTCCCGTCTTTGTCAACTGATGCTGAAGCTGAAATAGCCGGTATATTTTTATTGCCATAAACGTAATCTTCGCATTTGAGGTCAATATTAAGGAGCTTAGCCTCCTGATGTACCCTGAACATTTTAAAGACCCAATAGGTCGGCGTAAGAACCATTTTATCGTCCTTTGTAAGAATAACTGATTGAAGGACATTTAACATCTGTGCAATGTTTGCCGCCTTAACCCTGTCAGCATGCCGGTTAAAAATGTTCAGATGAATCGCAGCAGTAATTGCATCGCGCATTGAATTCTGCTGGTACAGGAATCCAGGATTAGTACCCGGTTCAACGTTGAACCAGTTGCCCCATTCATCAACAATGAGTCCTTTTGTTTTCTCAGGATCGTACCTATCCATTATGGCTGAATGTCCTTTAATAATGTAATCCATCTGGAGATTTAAACGCATCGTTTCAAACCATTCCCTCTCATCGAATTTAGTAGCAGAACCTTTGAAATTCCATCCGTCGACTACAGAATAATAATGTATAGACAATCCCTGGAACATTGCGCGTGTACCTGCATCTTTCATCAGTGTTTCTGTCCAGGCAAAATTGTAATCATATGGCCCACAGGCAACACGATAAAGCTGATTCCCGGAGTAATTGCCAAGGAAAGTCGAATATTGCTTCATAGTGTTTGCATAAAACTCGTCTGTCATATTTCCACCACAACCCCAGTTTTCATTACCGATGGCAAAATATTTTACTTTCCATGGTTTATCGCGGCCATTCTCTTTACGAAGGTTAGTCATGGGGCTGACAGCATCAGAGGTAAGATATTCAACCCACTCTGCCATCTCCCTGACCGAACCAGATCCGACATTTCCGTTAATATATGCGTCGCAATCTAGCAGTTCAGTCAACTTCATGAACTCATGAGTGCCGAAGGAATTGTCTTCGGTAACACCTCCCCAGTTTGTATTTACGATTGAGGCTCTTTTTTCTTTCGGGCCAATCCCATCTTTCCAGTGATAGGTATCTGCAAAGCAACCACCCGGCCAGCGGAGATTGGGAACTTTAATCTCACGGAGGGCAAACAGAACATCATTTCTGATACCATATGTATTTGGTATTTTAGAATCGGGGCCAACCCACAGGCCACCATAAATACAATTACCCAGGTGCTCTGAAAAATGTCCGTAAATGTCTTTGCTGATGACCGGGCCCTGATGATTTGTGACTATTATTAACTGGTTAAGGGCTGCCTGATCTTCTTTCTGGGCATTGCTTTGGATGTCAGCCAGCAGAAACATTAATATTAAGACAATGACAGTTTTTTTCATGGCAATTAAAATTTTTAAAATTAATGCATTGTTTTTCTTCGTGCTCCTTAGCGTCTTAGTGTCTTCGTGGCATCATTTTTTGCCACCAAGGCACAAAGGAACACAAAGAACTATGATTTAAGTGTTTTCTCCTTTTCAATAAATGAACCGAGTTCCTTATATTTTCTGAAAAGAATTTCATATTTCTTGGCTCTGACGGGATCGGGATGGTACTCCATTTCGAATCCTCCACCCATTGCTTTCTGGGCAGTGGGAATGTCTTTGTAAACTCCTGCAACTACCGATGCCGCCATTGCTGAACCCAGGGCACAGGTTTGTTCAGAAGCTGCAACTTTAATCGGCATGTTAAGGACATCTGCAACTATCTGCATTACAAAAGGATTCTTTTTGGCAACGCCACCTATAGCTATTACACCATCGATACGGATCCCTTCAGAAATGAATCGTTCGTTTATCATTCTTGACCCGAATGCAGTTGCCTCGACAAGTGCTTTAAATATCCGGGGTGCATCAGATCCTAGCGACAACCCGGTAATTGCCCCTTTAAGCGCCTGATTAGCATCCGGCGTACGTCTGCCATTCATCCAGTCAAGAGCAATGACTGATGTTTCTTCAAACGAGAGTGATTTAGCCTGTCTGCTTAACTCTGCAATTATCTTATCCGTCGTTTCTTCTTTGATTTTATTCTTTGTTTTTTCGTCAAGCCAGCTCATCTTTGATATGATGTCGGTCACTGGCCATAAAAGTAATTTCCCAAACCAGGCATAAATATCACCAAAGGCTGATTGTCCTGCTTCCAGACCAAGCATGCCCGGGATAATTGATCCGTCAACCTGTCCGCATATACCGGCGACAAGTTTATCTCCAACTTCCGTCATAGGGGCCACTATCATGTCGCATGTGGAAGTTCCCATAACTTTAACGAGATGATATGGTTTTATTTCTCCGCCGACAGCGCCTGTGTGCGCATCAAATGTACCCGCACCAACTTTCACGTCAGTTGAGAGGCCAAGTCGCTTTGCCCATTCAGATGAAAGCCTCCCGACTTCTGTATCGCAGGTGTAGGTTTTACTGAAAAGTCTTTCCCTGAGACCGGAAAGAATCGGATCAAGTTTTGTAAGAAATTTTTCATCAGGCAAACCATTGAAGTCATTGTGCCACATTGCTTTGTGCCCTGCTGCACAACGACTCCTTTTCAGTTGGGAAGGATCTGTCTCCCCGGTCAGCAATCCGGGTATCCAGTCACAGTGTTCAACCCATGACCAGGCATTTTTCCTGACCTCATCACTATGACGAAGAACATGAAGTACTTTGGCCCAAAACCACTCCGATGAATAAATCCCTCCTTCGAATCTGGTAAAATCTACCCCGCCCCATGTTCTTGCCAGGTTGTTGATCTCCGCAGCTTCCTTAACAGCCGTATGATCTTTCCATAGTACAAACATTGCATCGGGGCTGTTTTCGTATCCCTCCTTCATGGAAAGAGGAGTTCCTTCCTTATCGACTGCCACAGGAGTTGAGCCGGTAGTGTCAACAGTAATTCCGACAATGTTATTTACCACGTCCTTCGTCAATCCGGCAAGTGCTCCTTTCACTGATTGTTCAAGACCTTCGATATAATCAAAAGGGTGTTGACGAAACTGATTGATTGAAGGATCACAAAATAGGCCTTTCTTCCATCTCGGGTAATCAAATACGGATGTCCCGATAATTTTACCATTGGTTGTATCTGCAATAACAGAACGGACTGAGTCTGTACCGTAATCAATCCCGATCACAAATTTTTTTGCCATATCTTATATAATTAAGCCATATTTTAAAATCAGCCCCCCTTTAGGGGGGTTGGGGGGTCTTTACCCTGCCCATAATAAGCATCATTACCATGTTTCCTTTTAAAATGTTTATCCAGCAGAAATTGGCTGATCGGTTCTGTTTTGCCTAGCAGAACCGTATAAAATGCCATTCTTGCAATCTCTTCAAGAGCTACGGCATTATAAACTGCATTTTCAGCATCGATTCCCCAGCAAAACGGTCCATGACCATTAACCAGTACTGAAGGCACAGTTAAGGGATCAACTGCTCCCAGTTTTTCAATAATGATCTTCCCCGTGTTGATTTCATAATCATTCTCTGTTTCCTTTTTCGTCAATAATCTTGTACATGGAATCTCGCCGTAAAAGTGGTCAGCATGGGTTGTTCCAAACGGGGGTATTGCCCTCCCTGCCTGGGCCCACGATGTTGCATAAGAAGAATGTGTATGTATTACTCCTCCTATTGACTTATAGGTTCTATAGAGAAGCAGATGAGTAGGTGCATCGGTTGAAGGCTTAAATTTCCCTTCAACAATCTTGCCATTCAGATCAATTACAACCATATGCTCCGGTTTCATGATTTTATAGCTTACACCTGACGGTTTAATTACTATAAGTCCGCTTTCTTTATCTCTTCCGCTTACATTACCCCAGGTATGAATAACCAGCCCTTTTTCCACCAGGTCAAGATTAGCCCTGAACACTGTCTTTTTTAATTTCTCAAGCATCTTTTTTTAACATACTTTTAAGTTTTCAAGTCTCGATTTTCTGTCGGCCTCACCCTAAATCCCTCTCCCAAGGGAGAGGGACTTAAAATACTGATTATCTTCTTTTTACTCCCCTTCTCCCTTTGGAGAAGGAGCTGGGGGATGAGGCAAAATCAGTTAGTTCACATCCAGATTGAAATAGAAACCATTCTGTTTTAATCTATCATAAGTGCCTTCATTAAATTTATAATAATAAGCTCCTTTTTTTGAAGTCTCCCTTTCTTTTTCATCAAGCTTTTCAATAATCCCCATTGACAATATCTTTTTCCTGAAATTTCTCTTGTCTATCTTTCTCTGGTAAATCGCCTCATAAAGATCCTGAAGCTGAACAAGGGTGAATTTCTCATGTAATAATTCGAAACCAACCGGCTTGATCTTTATCTGATTCTGAAGTTCTGTAAGTGCTCGTCTGACCATTAAAGGGTGGTCAAATATCAAATCAGGTAACCTGGATAATGAACGCCAGCTCACTCCGTTTTTCTCAGCAAGTTCCTTATTGATGTCCCTGATTTCAATAAGAGCAAAATATGAAACAGAAATAACCCTGTCGCCCGGATCCCTGTCGGTTTCACCATAAGCATATGATTGCTTCATATATACAGACTCCAGTCCGGTAAGCTTACGGAGAATTCTGCTTGCCGCATCATCCAGACTTTCATCACCTTCTACAAATCCGCCTGCAAGTGACCATCTGCCTTTTGCAGGTTCAACAATGCGCTTAAAAAGAAGAAGTTTTATCTCCTTCTCAAGTATATCATAACCGAATATAATACAATCTACTGCAACGAGATGCCTTGCCGTGTTTGAATAAATTTTCATTTCTTCAAAAAAGAGTCCTGCTGATTTAAAATAAGTATCCAGTACAAGAGTTAAAATATCCCGTCTGAGATATGATAACTTATTTCATTCCATCTTAATTCATTTTTCAAAGAAGTGAGATCGCACTTCTCATCAATAAGCACATATTCAACTCCTATCATACCTGCAAAATCTTCAAGGTATTCGGAATTAATTGAATTACTGAATCCGGTATGATGAGCTCCTCCGGCCATGATCCATGCTGCAGCACCTCTTTTGAGATCCGGCAATGGCTTCCATAAAACACTTGCCACAGGAAGGTTTGGCATATCCGGACATTTAACTACTTCAACCTCATTAACTATCATCCGGAACCTGTTGCCCAGGTCGATGACAGAGACATTAATTGCATTGCCCGGAGAAGTCTTGAAAACAAGTCTGGCCGGATCATCTTTCCCTCCTATTGAAAGTGGATGTATCTCAAGTGAAGGTTTAGCGAGTGCTATCGTAGGGCAAACCTCAAGCATGTGAGCCCCCAGAACTCTCATTCCTTTCGGATCGAAGTGATAGGTATAATCTTCCATAAATGAAGTTCCTCCTTTAAGCCCCATTGACATAACTTTCATCGAGCGTACCAGTGCAGCTGTTTTCCAGTCACCTTCAGCACCAAAACCGTAACCTTTGGCCATCAATCGCTGTACAGCAAGTCCGGGTAATTGTTTAAGTCCGTGAAGATCTTCAAATGTTGTGGTAAAAGCCTTGAAGTTCCCTGCGTTTAGAAATGCTTCCATGCCAAGCTCAATCCTGGCAGCTTCTTTCAAAGTATCGGACAAGGCTACAGATTTTGTTAATTTATATTCTGTTCCATATTCAGCTAATAATTTTTTAATTGCTCCCGGTGATACTTCGTTTACTGATTTTACCAGGTCGCCAATACCATAGCCGTAAACTGAATAGCCCATTTTTATCTGAGCGCTTACTTTGTTTCCTTCAGTTACAGCAACATCACGCATATTGTCCCCAAACCTTGCAATCTTCATATTAAGAGCATCACTGTATGCAGAAGCTGCTCTTATCCAGACAGCTATCCGGTCGATAGCTTCTGGATCCTGGTAATGGCCAACAACCACTTTCCTGTTCAGCCTCATCCTTGTCCCAATAAATCCGAATTCACGGTCGCCATGGGCCGACTGGTTCAGGTTCATGAAATTCATATCGATCGATTCCCAGGGGATATCCCTGTTAAGCTGAGTATGAAAATGAAGAAAAGGTTTATTAAGGATGGATAAACCTCTTATCCACATTTTAGCGGGAGAAAATGTATGCATCCAGGTAATAAGACCAATGCAACTTTTTGAATTATTTGCTTCAGTACATAACTCAGTTATTGAATCGGGTGTTGTAAGAACAGGTTTAAAAACAACCTTCTGAGATATTTCTGGAGATTTATCCAGAGCGCTGGCTATTTTGGCAGAGTCTGAGGCTACTTGTTTAAGGGTCTCAGGACCATACAAATGCTGACTGCCTGTGATAAACCATATTTCTCTTGATTTAGCTTTTTCCATAATATTTATTTTTTTGACCCCCTTTCTTTTTCCCCCAAGGGGGAAATTTTTTAACTCCTTCCTCCGCCAGCTGGCGGGGAAGGTTGGGAAGGGGGTTATTAAATTAAAAATTCAATTTATTAATAATCTTGATAATTGATAATTCTACCAGAAATAAATATAGAATGCCACACAAACAGCTAATACAATGAGTGAAGTAATAATATCCCAGACATTCCAGCTATCTCGGGTTTCTTTAACCTGTTCCGGCGATTGTGAGAAATAAGTAATCCCCTGTAACTGTTGTTCTCCGGCTTTTGGTGTGAAGATGCTGATTACGACCATCAATAACATTGTAAAGAAAAACAGACCTATACAGAAATGTATCCAATTTATTTTGAGTATGGCAAAAATACCTGTATGCAGTGCTGGATCAGTGATCAGCTTTTGAGTAGCTGCATTAAAACTGGTACCAGGATCAAAAATCATCAGACAAAGTCTGAAAAGACCAATTAATGCGCCAATCAACAATCCCCATTCTCCAGCTTTTGGAGTTATTTTGCGGTTAAAAACACCCATGAGGAATACGGCCGCAATTGCAGGTGCGATAAGCGATTGAACATTTTGCAAATACTCATAAAGCACTGAACCAATACTTTTCATAATCGGGATCCAGACTAAACCTAATACAACTACTGTAATTGTGGCGATACGTCCAATGACTACCAGATGATGTTCACTGGCATCAGGCCGGTGGTTTTTATAGAAGTCAATTGTAAATAAGGTCGCAGATGAGTTAAAATGTGCTGCCAGAGAAGTCATAAGGGCGGCAATAAAACCAACGACCACTATTCCCTTAACACCTACCGGCAATAATTTACTTACCAGACTACCATATGCTTCGTTATTATCCGTAAACATGAGGACTCCTTTAGCTCTGAGAGCAGCAGCTACAATCCCCGGTACTAAGAATATGAATACCGGGAGAATTTTAAGGAATCCTGCAAAAATAGCACCTTTACGGGCATTATTCAGGTTTTTTGCAGCAAGTGCCCTCTGCACAATGTGCTGGTCGGTACACCAGTACCAGAAACCAATGATTGCAGCTCCAAAAAATACACTTATCCCGGGGAATTTATCATACCACATATCCCCCTTGGGATGAACCAGATGCATATTTGTCATGCCGTTGCTACTTGCATATTTTACAACTTCATGCCAGCCATTGATTATACCGCCGCCACCAATTTTCAAAAGAGCCAGGATCAAAATTGTAAAGGCACCAAGGATCAGTATAGGTGCCTGTATGACTGAAATAGTCATTATACCTTTCATTCCGCCAAGTACAGTAAATATTCCGGTTAAAAGAACAAGACCAATTGCTCCATACCAAAAATCGATACCAATCACTGATTGAAGGAATATGCCCCCGGTAAAGGCTGTTACTGAGACTTTTGTCAAAACATAACTTACAAGAGTGATAATTGACAGAGTTGAACTTGTGTTTTTATTAAACCGTTTCGATAAAAACTCAGGCATTGTAAACACCTTACTATGCGCATAAAAAGGCACGAATACCCAACCAAGAACCAATATCATCCATCCATGCATCTCCCAATGTGCCATTGCCATTCCGCTCTCTGCGCCAGCACCTGAAAGTCCAACCAGATGTTCAGAACCTATGTTCGCCGCGAAAATTGCAGCTCCCACAGCCAGCCATGTTTCACTGCGACCTGAAAGAAAATAATCACTTGTATTGTCCTTTTTGTGTTTAATTACCCAGAATACGACCCCAACCAGACACGAAAAAAATAAGATCAGTATGATCCAGTCTAATGTCGCCATAATAATTACTTTTTGTTATTATTTATAATCCGGTTTTTATGAAAAGTATAATTAAATCCCTGCTCACGAAAAGGATCAAATAAAAAGAGAACTTTGGTCAGATTCTGATTTGTCCTCAACAAATCTATAAAAAATAATTAAAATGTAAGGATTACACTTAAAAAATCTCGTATCCCACCTTCAAAGGATTGTAGGGCCAAAATTCCATTCAGCAAGGGAAGATTTAATAAAATCAATTATTCTTTGATTTTCTTCTTTCCCATTGCCTATTATCTTCATTGGTTCGCCAAATTTTATATGGATCGGTTTATTATGATCAAGAGGGCCAAGTTCCTTTATCAGCTTTCCATTGCCCCAGAAATCTGTTTTTAATGCTATAGGGACAACTTCAACGCCTGCTTTCTTTGCCAGTTTCACTCCGAGTGAATTGAACTCGTCAGGCTTGAATTCGACGCTTCTTGTGCTCTGCGGAAAAATCACTATTGAAATCCCCTTATTTAGTAAATCAACACCCCCTTTCATAACAGCATCAAGATCTTTCCGGGGATCAGTTCTTCCGACCACGACAGGATTCCTCGACTTCATTACATCACCAAACAACGGATGTTTGACCAGGCTCTCCTTAACAACAAATGTCAGTTCCCTGTGTGGACCTATTATTGAAGGTAAGATCATGGTTTCGAGAGTGCTCATATGATTGCTGATGAAAAGAACGGAACCTTGTGATCGTGTTATATTTTCCATTCCAGTGATATGAAATATTCCACCTGTCTTTTCGATGAATCTTAGAATTTCAAACGAAGAATCAGTCCAGGCTTTGGTATCATATACTTTCCTGATAGCTTCTTTTCGTGTTCGCAGAACCATCGAAGCATATTTTAGTGTAAAGTATATCCTGCTGTCAAGAAGAATTTTTTCCAGTATTGTTAGAGTCTCCTTTTTCGGAGTATGATAAGTATATGAATCAAAATAACCCTTTTGCATAGGAATCATATAATATGCCCTTTTTCAAATTCTCAAATTCTCAATTTTTCAAATCTTTAAATTTTATACAGTAAAGATAATTCTCATTTCTAATTTTAAAAAGTCATATTATACATGTCCAATCGCGAATAATCTGTGATTCCTGATTATTCTCACTTATTAAAAAATGGAATAATAAGCAAAGCTGAAGATAGGGCAATAAGTATCACAATTGATACCCAGGCAATTATATTAGGCAGTGCTTTATTAACATGAATGCCCATGATTTTCTTATTATTGACAAGAAGTATCATACAAATCAGCACCACAGGCAGAAGGATTCCATTCAAAACCTGTGACCATAAAGATATCTTTATCAGTGGAGCTTTAGGGATAAGAATTATTATTGCTGCTAGTATGATAATACCGGTATATAAACTAAAAAATTCTTTCGCTTCACTCCATTTTTTATCTATTCCTGCTTCAAAGCCAAAAGCTTCGCATACATAAAAAGCTGTAGCAATTGGAAGAATAGTGGCAGAGAAAATAGATGCAATAAATAATCCAAAAGCAAACACTGTCGAAGCCAGATTGCCGGCAAGAGGCTTAAGAGCAAGGGCAGCATCCTTGGCTTCTTCAATATGGATGCCATTTTCATGAAGAGTTGAAGCACATGCAACGATAATAAAAAATGCAACAACGACAGTTGCGACACATCCGACAACAATATCTACCAATGTATAGTTGTAATTCTTCATTTTAAGCCCTTTTTCTATAACCGATGACTGCATGTAGAATTGCATCCATGGGGCAATAGTTGTTCCTATTATTCCAATCACCATTGCAAGACCCTCGGTGCTCACATCCATCTTTGGATGTATAATCGACGATCCTATCTCATGCCAGTGAGGTCTGCCCATCATTGCTGAAATGACGTATGTAAGTAGTGAAACGCTGAATATCAGAAAGATACGCTCTGCTATCTTGTAATTCCCTTTTACAACAAGTATCCAGACCATAAATGCAACGACCGGGACGGAGAGATATTTGGATATACCAAAAACCTCCATACTGCCTGCCACTCCTGCAAATTCAGTGGTTGTGTTGCCAATATCAGCAAAAAGAAGTCCGATGAATATGAAGAAAGTTACTTTTACTCCTGCATTTTCGCGTATCAGATCAGCCAATCCTTTTCCCGTCACAATACCCATCCTGGCATTCATCTCCTGAATGATTAACAGGAGAACAAACGATGGTATCAATGTCCAGATAAGACCATAACCGTATATAGCTCCTGCTACTGAGTAGGTTGTAATCCCTCCTGCATCATTGTCGACACTACCGGTAATAATTCCCGGACCAAGGATGGCAAAGAAAATTGCTAACTGTCTGAGAAGTTTTTTTACGTTGAACCTTGACCTCCGCATTTCTCTGACTTTTATCTTTTATTTGTCCTCCGTTTACGAATAAGGTCTTCAATAACATCATCAATAACAACCATACCCTGTAAACGATAGTCCTGATCAACTACCGGTACAGCCAGCAGATTGTACTTGGAGACTATCCTGGCTATTGCACCTACTTTCTGTTCATCAAAGAGGTAAACAGGCTCAGACTTCATAAGCTGACCCATATTCACAGTTGGCTCTGATACAACAAGATCGCGTAAATTAAACATTCCGATCAGCTCATCGTTTGACTCAACTACAAACATATTGTAAAGTTCTGCAGACTCGGGTTTTCTCGCTCTCAGTTCAACAAGTACTTCCGCTACCGTCATTGTGGCACTGAAAGAAAGAAAATCAGTAGTCATAATGCTTCCTACGCGGTCATCATCATATTCCAGCAGGTCCCGTACCTCTTGCGAAGATTCCTTATCCATTTCCTCTAATAACATCTCAGCCTTATCATCTTCGAGTTCATCGAGTATGTCAGCGACCTCGTCGGCAGGCATTTTCTCCAGCACATCTGCGGCCTTGTTTACGGGAAGGCTTTCAAGAATATGTATCTGTGCATTGGTCTCTAGTTCCTCAAGAACATCGGCAGCCTTTTCTTCATCGAGTGATTCGAAGACTGACATACTCGATTTTTTACCCATATCCTCAAGTATATCAGCGATATCAGACGGGTGAAGAGTATGAAGTTTTGCATAGCTCTTTGAAAGTCTGATATTGAGGTTTGAATGATCAATAGCCTGGACATCGTCCCAGAGGATAAATTTTGCAGGTATATTTATTTTAAAAATGGAAAGAAATCTTTTTATGGGTAATGCGATCCCGATTCTACGCAGGAGTCCTTCAATACCGATATCCACAGCTATGGTAAATGTTCCGGTCGGAAGGGTTGCAAGTCTCACATCATTAACCCTTACAAGTTTCCGGCCATTCAGATCCACTATTTGTTTGTCGAGAATATTTTCAACAAGTAAAAGGCCATTATTAACTTCCTCAGCGCCAAGCTCATTCAGGTCGGTACATGTTACATTAAGAACTTCTCTTGCCTTAGTGACCATAAAACTTTTAAAGGAATAAAACCTGATTTCCTTTTTTATCTTAAGCCTTATACCGGTTACAAGTTGCTGGTTCGGGTCATTGTTTCCCGAAGGCATCGCGTTAACAAGTAAATCTTTGATTATTCCAATTGCGTCACCATCGGCTCCAAATGCTTCTTTACCGATTATTCCGCTTAAATAAAACGTTGTGAGTGATGTCATTGTCACCTCCTTGCTTTTGCTGATAAAGAAGGAAGTTACCTAAAGGACAGGTTATCCTCCTAAATCAGGGTTAAGATTAATATATTCGCCGGGTCTTCGTCCAT
Organism: Bacteroidales bacterium; assembly: GCA_050014255.1. Classification (GTDB taxonomy): domain Bacteria; phylum Bacteroidota; class Bacteroidia; order Bacteroidales; family VadinHA17; genus LD21. The sequence continues at coordinate 16,357 of JBEKDR010000005.1, forward strand.
TAAATCCTCAAAATTGATTTCGCGAACAAAAGTAAATTTTTCTTTTAAATTATAATAGGCATATGAGTTTAATTTATTAATATATTCACCTAAAAGATTAGTATTTCTTCCGTTTTATTCTTTTTTTACTAAATTTGAGATCTGTTATAAAATCATTTAAGTTAAATAGTGAGAATTTTACAAGAGAAACTTTCAGGTTATGATGCCCCGCAGAAAGCCATGCAGGCTGGCATCTATCCCTATTTCAGGGCAATAGAATCCGAACAGGATACAGTAGTAATCATTAACGGCAAAAAGGTTTTAATGTTCGGCTCGAACAGCTACCTTGGACTCACAAACCATCCAAAAGTTAAGGCTGCGGCAAAAGCTGCAGTTGACAAATATGGAACCGGGTGTGCAGGGTCAAGATTCCTCAACGGAACTCTTGATATCCATATTGAACTGGAAAATAAGTTGGCCCGGCTGGTAAATAAAGATGCTGCATTATGTTACAGCACGGGCTTCCAGGTAAATCTTGGCGTAGTATCATTGCTCGCAGGTCGTCACGATTATCTCCTCCTGGACGAACTAGACCATGCTTCGATAATTGAAGGGAGCAGACTTTCATTTTCTAAAGTGCTTAAGTTCGCCCATAATGATATGGATGCACTCAAAAATAAATTAAAATTATGCCATAAAGACCGCATAAAACTTATTGTTGTTGATGGTATTTTTTCAATGGAAGGCGACATTATTAATTTGCCCGAAGTGGTAAAACTTGCTGAACATTATGGTGCTTCAATTATGGTTGATGATGCTCATTCACTTGGAGTCCTCGGGAAAAACGGATCAGGTACTGCTTCGCATTTCGGTCTGACTGATAAAGTCGATCTCATAATGGGTACCTTCTCCAAATCATTTGCATCACTTGGAGGATTTATCGCATCGGATAAAGAAGTTATAAATTTCATTAAACATAATTCAAGGACCCTGATATTCAGTGCCAGCATGACTCCAGCATCCGCTGCTTCTGTGCTTGCCGCGATAGAAATAATGGAAAATGAACCGGAAAGAATTAAGCATTTGTGGGATATGTCTGCTTTAGCTCTTAATGGTTTTAAATCTGCAGGTTTCGACACAGGGAAATCTGAAACTCCGATTATTCCTCTTTTTATCAGGGATGACATCAAAGCATTACAATTGACTCAGAATCTGCTCGAAGAAGGAGTTTTTGTGAATCCTGTAGTATCCCCTGCGGTACCTAAAGAGGATAGCCTTATCAGATATTCTCTTATGGCAACCCATACGAAAGAACAAGTTGAAATTTCAGTTGAAAAGATTACCAGAGCAGCAAAAGTCCTCGGCATTCTTCCTTAGTTATTGTTATTGATATTTTTGTTTTTACTCACTTATAAGTGTCCCCCTGCCCCTCTAAAGGGGGGTTAATTCTCTAAATTTATGAGCATTAGCCCCCCTTCAGGGAGGTTGGGGGGCAAAAAACACATATGAAAAAAGTCATTCTTATAACAGGAATCTCGTCAGGTTTTGGTAAGCAAACAGCAGAACTGCTGGCAGCTGAAGGACACACTGTTTATGGAACAGTAAGAAGAAATGTAGAAATCAGCTCCACGATATCCGGATTAAAACTAGACCTTACCAATAATGATAGTATCAGACAGGCTGTGCAAACTATCCTGCAAAAAGAGGGAAAAATTGATGTCCTTATAAATAATGCCGGCATGCATACCGGAGGACCCATAGAAACCTCACCGATAGAAAACATAAAACTTCAGATGGATACTAATTTCCTCGGCATGGTAAATCTTACAAGAGAAGTCTTGCCTGTTATGAGGAAACAGGGCGGGGGCACAATTATCAATTTCAGCTCAATAGGCGGACTAATGGGCTTGCCTTTCCAGGCATTCTACTCAGCAGGTAAATTTGCCATTGAGGGTTTCAGTGAAGCGCTCAGAATGGAAGTCAAACAGTTTAACATAAATATTGTACTTATTAATCCTGGCGATTTTCATACTAATAACTCTGCCAACCGGAGGAATTTCCTGGCACCAACTGATGCCAGTGATCCTTATCATGAACAGTATCTAAAAACTCTGGGTATAATTGAAAAAGATGAAGGCAATGGATGGGAACCGATAATTCTTGCCAGAAAGCTTGTCAGAATTGTGGAATGCAAAGATCCGCATCAGAAATATATTATTGCCTCATTCGAACAAAAACTGGCAGTGGCACTTAAGAATATATTACCAGGGAAGTTGTTCAGGATGATACTTGAGGACCATTACAAGATCAAATAGTCTTGAGGTCTTGCGGTCTTGCAGTCTCGTGATCCTTCACTTTTATCTTTTTACTTTTGTCTTTTTACTTTTGTCCTTTTACTTTTGTCTTTTATCTTTATGATTAGTATGATTTATAATCAGTCTGCATCACATTGAGTGTCTGTGGTATCCACACTATGTAGCGTGAATCTTCACCCCATGTATTGCCAGCAGATGCAAAGTCACAAAAATTAATCTGCAAAGGATTACTGAAATCACCTTCGAGGTTGGTCCCAAGAACCAGGGGAGCAGTAAATGACATCCGAACATTGACAGGTAATTGCCTGGAAGGGATCAGGTCAACTTTCCCTTTATTATCTTTCACAACCGCCGATTCATAAATAAAACCGTCACCAAACCTGGTATCACGGGCTAAAACGACAGGACCCCTGACAATTGCCTGATAACCATTCAGAGTAATTAGCCTCCCTGTAAGATCTAATTTCAAAACTACTTTATCAGACTTATACCAGATACGTGTTATTTTCTTATATGTTCCCGCAGTTATTCCGGATATTTCAATCCCGTTGACACTAATTATTGTATTTTCACTCCATGACGGGATACGAAAAGCAATTGTAAAACTCTCGGGTATTTCAGGGTTTATATTTATCTCAACATTGTCAGAGACCGGGTAATTTGATATCTGTTTAATGTTAACCGTATTATTTTGGTTAATCGGAATAGTAGATACGCTTTGTCCGTACATATTTATAATAATCTCATTCTGCGCTCCCATAACTGCAAAGCGCGGCAGCATCATGAATGCCCTTGGACCATTTGCACTGCAACAGTTAATGTGCATACCGCATTGTTCTTCGCCGGCATGTCTTATCCCACCTAACGGGCTGTACTTTGCAATCTGTGACCCATCGCCCTTCACAGAAGCCATAAGAGCATTATAAGTCGATTTTTCAATCTGATCAGCGTACATTGGATTTTCAGTCAACTTCAAAAGATTAAAACATAATTTCATCCAGGTCATGGTAACGCAGGTCTCCATAGTATGATAAGCAGGTTCAGTTTGATACTTTGCGCCCTTATAAAAACATTCAAATGCCGTGCCTGAACCTGCAATATTAATTTCACTTTCAATAATATTACTGACAGCCATCTCAACAGCTTTAAGGTAGAATGGTTCTCCGGTTATCCGGTATACTTCAAGGAGCCCATCATAACATGACATCATTTCATAGGCTTTCTGTCCGTTTTCGTAAGACCACCATACTGAAGGATGCGGAAATCTCTCGGAAACCGGAATGCCAGTTAACGCATAGCTGATGAGTTTTGGACCATCAGGCGTCTCCCATTGCTCAACGATATACTTTGCAAAATCGAGATATCTCACATCTCCTGTCCTTCTGTAGAGATAAACCATTGGCTCAAGAATTGAGCTGCTGGGCATTCCCCGGTAGTTGCCTGTTTTTACAATATTGACTTTCCCTGGTCCGACCTGGCCGAGCAGATTATCGGCCAGCCTGCACGAACCCTTAAGAGCGGCTTTATCTCCTGTCATGTCATAGTATGCAAGCAGCCCGAGCAAAGTATATTTTCTGCCCCAGATATCCCATTCCTGAAGCTGTGCATTATCGGTATAGTTACCTATGTAACCCGACGGCATCTGTGTGGTGAGTAATTCTTTTACTGCTTTTTGTACGATCGTAAGCATTTCAGGATCATGGTTATAATCATAAGATGAAATTGCAGACAGAATCCATTTCCCCCAGAATTCGCTTTGCCATAGATGGGTTTCATTCTTGTGCCGGAATGGTTCAACCAGTTGATCAACATCCTGGCTTTTAATCCGTTTTTCTATAACCAGATTTATTTTTTCTCCAAGGTAGCCTTCAATTTTAGTGGAGTTGGGAGAGTAGGAATAAATCTTATCCGGAACAGTATTTACTGACTCTGGCTTTGTTTCAGAAATCTGTCCGGGAAGAAATGAAGTTGTATATAAAAATAAACATGCAAGAAATAATTTTTTCATGTCGTTTAATTATATTTAATATATTGATGCCCAAAGTTAGTTCAGTTGGAAAACAATTCCTTAAATCATTTGTTAAAACTATGCATTCTATAATCTGACAAATTTAATATCATGGAAATTACATTCGACGGTGGAAAAATTGTAACTGCTCATTCTCACGGACATATAATAAAAACCGATCAGCCTTTGCATAGCGGCGGTCAGGACTCAGCTCCTTCGCCTTATGAACTATTCCTGGCTTCGATTGGAACCTGTACGGGAATCTATGTAAAGTCTTTTTGTGACAATCGAAAAATTCCTACAGATAATATTAAAATTATTCAGAGTGCTGAATTCGATGAAGAGACAGGGTTGCCGGTCAATATCAAACTTGATATTAAACTTCCTTCAGACTTTCCTGATAAATATAAAGAAGCTGTAATCTCGGTTGCAGAATTATGCAAGGTTAAAAAGACTATGGCTTCTCCCCCTGTCTTTGAAATTATTACTTCAACAATTTAATTCTTTATAAAAATCTTCTATAACCAAGGTTGAATTTCTCGCTAAACCGCAAAGCCGCTAAGTTTTATTTTTGCGACTCTGCGCCTTTGCGAGATTGCAAATTATTAAATCAAGTACATATTGATAAGCTGTTCATAAAGCTCCTGCTTACCGCTTCTTGTTTCAGGTTCTCCAAGCTCAGATGCTATATCTCTCAATTTAAGAAGGGTCAGTTTACCTTTTTCAAAATCTTTCCCGGCTCCCTTATCGAACGATTCATATCTTTTCTTTCTCATCTTAAGATAGTCGCTGTTTTTCAGGATTTTATCAGCAATGACGAGAGCCCTTGCAAACGTATCCATACCGCTTACATGGGCGATGAAAATATCTTCAATATCTGTCGAGCTGCGCCTTACTTTTGCATCAAAATTGATGCCTCCTGTTGAAAATCCGCCAGCCTGTAAAATAACCATCATGGCTTCAGTGATCTCATAGATGTTTGTCGGGAACTCGTCGGTATCCCATCCGTTCTGGTAATCACCTTTATTGGCATCTATGCTTCCGAGCAGTCCTGCATCTGCTGCAACCTGAAGTTCATGCTGGAAAGTATGACCGGCAAGAGTGGCATGGTTGACCTCAATATTAAGTTTGAAATCTTTATCCAGGCCATGCTGACGCAGAAAACCGATTATTGTAGCTACATCGAAATCGTATTGATGTTTTGAGGGTTCCATCGGTTTTGGCTCAACCAGGAATGTCCCTTTGAAACCTATTTTTCTGCCATAATCGCGTGCCATGGAGAGCATCATTCCCATATGTTCCAGCTCTCTTTTCATATTTGTATTGTGAAGGCTCATATAACCTTCCCTTCCCCCCCAGAATACATAATTTTCTCCACCTAATGCAACAGTAGCAGCAATCGCGTTTTTTAATTGCACTGCTGCATTAGCCACAACGGTAAAATCAGGATTTGTGGCAGCACCATTCATATATCTCGGGTTGGAAAAGAGATTTGCAGTTCCCCAAAGCAGCCTGACGCCTGTCTGTTCCTGCATCTTTTTCATGACAGGAATAATCTTTTCAAGCCGTCTTTCAATTTCGAAGACTGTTCCATCTCCGACAATATCAGTATCATGAAAACAATAATGCCCCGCACCAATTTTGGTAAAGAACTCAAATGCAGCTTCGAGCCGTTGTTTTATTTTATCATCATTGGATGCATCTTTCCACGGATATAACCTTGTAGCATTGCCAAACGGATCTGAACCATCACCGCAGAATGAATGCCAGTAGGCAATTGCAAAACGAAGATGGGCCTTCATCTGTTTGCCACCCACTTCTTCTTCCGGATTATACCATCTGAATGCCAGAGGATTTTTCGATTTTTTACCCTCATACTCAATCTTCCCTATACCTGGATATGCCTCTTTTTTTCCTTTGTAAATCATGGTGAATATTTTTTATTTGATCAATTCTTAAATCTATTAACCGCAAAGTACGCAAAAGTTGAACAAAGTTCGCAAAGAGAAATCAAATATTTAAAGTCCGGAAAGTAATTCCTTCCACTTTAAATATGCCATTTCATAGTTACGTGATTTTAACTTATCCGGTTCTGTTACGCCAACAGCGATAAGTCCTTTAAATGCCTCTTTTTCAGACTTGTAATAGCCACATCCAATACCGGCACCTCTTGCAGAGCCTATTGATCCGTCGGTATTATAAAGATGAATTACCGTTCCGGTTACGCATGATAGCACTTCCCGGAAAACCCTGCTGAGGAACATATTGGATTCCCCGGCTCTAATCAACCGGGGATCAATTCCCACTTCCTTCATAATATCCAGACCATATCTGAAAGAAAATGCAATTCCTTCCTGTGCTGCTCTGAACATATGTGCATTGGTGTGTATATTGAAGTTTAATCCTGAAATCGTTGCTCCGTGATCCTTATTGCCAAGCATTCTTTCAGCCCCATTGCCAAAAGGCAGCACGCATAATCCATCCGATCCCGGGGCTACTTTTTCAGCCATAATGTTCATATCATTATAAGACAGGTTATTACTACTATTTCGCCTCAGCCATGAATTTAGTATCCCTGTACCGTTTATGCACAATAGCACACCCAACCGGGTTTTGGAATGATTGTGATTTACGTGTAAAAATGTATTTACTCTTGAAAGATGATCATATTTCTTCTTATCAGTGACACCATAAATAACGCCTGATGTACCTGCAGTTGCCGCAACTTCACCAGGGTTGAGAACATTCAGTGAAAGGGCATTGTTTGGCTGGTCACCCGCTCTGTATGAAACAGGTATTCCGTCTGGTAATCCAAATTCCTTCGCTGCAGATTTCAGAAGCAGTCCGCTTATTGAAAATGACGGGCCCGCTTTGGGTAAAAGACCGGAATCAAAACCATAATATCTCATTAACTCCTCCGATACATTGTTGAGGGAAAAATCCCAGAAAATACCTTCTGAAAGTCCGGTAAATGAGGTACTTAATTCACCGGTCAATTTTAATGCGATGTAATCACCCGGCAACATGACTTTGTGAATTCTGGAAAACAGTTCCGGCTCATTCTCCTTAACCCATGCAAGTTTTGAAGCCGTGAAATTCCCGGGAGAATTAAGAAGATGAGAAAGGCAGTATTCCTTACCTAACGAATCCAGAGCTTTTTCACCATAGCTGACGGCCCTGCTGTCGCACCAGATTATTGAGTGGCGAAGCACTTTATTATTATTATCAACTGCTACAAGTCCATGCATTTGATAGGAAATACCTATCGCACCAATTTTGTCTTTCTTTTGCCCTAGTTTATTAGTGCATTCATTGATAGCAATTTTCAGGTTTGACCACCAAATTTCCGGTTCCTGCTCAGCCCATCCAGGTTTCTTTGCAATGATTTTCATTTCATCAGAAGGGGAATAAGCTGTTGCAAGGCATTTTCCCGACTCTCCATCAATAACCGAAGCCTTTACCGAAGAGCTTCCTAAATCAATTCCAAGTAATAACATATTTTGCGAGTTATTTCATATTGTTTTTCTCTTTATTTTCTCTTTTTCTCCCTTATGCTACGATAAACGCAGTCATTCTGATTACACAGTCTGCAGATATAGGGATTGTTTTTAACATTTTTCCCGATACCGATAATGCCACTGATTGACTTTACTGGATCCATAAGTGCTGAAGGAGTTAATTTAATTCCGCAGTAGTTTTCAGGCATAAGCTTAAATAATTTATGCTGCTCTTCTACATCCCAGCCACAATATCCGGGGCTATAACGGTTAGTAATTTTTTCCCCCGAATCAAGCATCGATTTTTCTAGTTCTGCCTGCATAAGATCTGCCGCTGCTTCAACAATCTCACTGCCAATAACGTCATAAATATAACCCTTTAAAAAATCTCTTTCCTTCATCGCCCTCCTGCTCCGGATCTCAATCTCCTCTCCCGCTGTACAAAGAAAAACTGCAATGGAATCTGATTTTTTTACCTGACCAAAAACAATTTTTTTTATCTGGAATTTGATTTTATCAATTTCGACCGATTTTGAGTCATCATCAAACTGAACATCATTAAAAATCGTGAATTGAGTTTTTATCCTGCTAATATCCCGGGATTCTGCGAGTATCTCTTCGATCAGACTTGTAACAAGCTCACGGTCTTCCCCCACTTTATATCCTAAAACAGTTTCAATCTGGGAAGAGCTTAATTTCAGATCCTTAAAATCAAAATGGTATGTTGAGTTTATCATCTATTTTTTATTCTTTGGTTCTTTTGTCCCCCCTTTCCCCCTACCTCGCTTTGCCGTAGCGGCCACGCGAAGACAAAGATGGGCGGCTAAATTCAGGCGAAGATTAAACCCCTTTAACGGGATTGGGGGCACCAAGGCCCGATTCCGTCACGATCCTCTGAACTATTGATTCCCAGCTTAATGTCATAATATGAATCCCATTTATCCCCTGTTTCCGTTTAACAGAGTCAATTACCTCAAGAGCTATCTGAACTCCTTCTTCGGAAGCGGATTCCCCCGCATTTTCCATCCTCTTCATAATTTTTTCAGGCATATTTACTCCCGGGACGTTCGTATGGAGATATTGTGCAATTTTTAAGCTTTTAAGAGGTGTAACGCCAATCAAAATGAATACTTTATTCAGAATGTTTCTTTTATCAAGCTGTTCAAGCCACAAATCAAGCCTTTCCGGCTCAAAAACAAGATTTGTCTGGAAAAACTGTGCTCCTGCATTGATTTTTTTATGATCCTTAATTGCCTGAAATACAGGCTCTGATGCAAAAGGAGATGTAGCAGCCCCTATAAATAACTCAGGTGGATTCTTAATGGTTCTCCCGTCCAGATAGACTCTGTCATCTCTCATTTTTCGCAGAATCCAAAGCATCTGAACAGAATCAATATCAAGTATGTTCAAATTGCTTGTCGGGGATGGGCCTATCACCGAATTGTCTCCTGTTACACACAGAATATTTTTAATTCCAATAGCATTTGCTCCAATAACAGTCGATTGCAGACCGGTCCTTGTTGTGTCGCGGGCAGCAACCTGAAACACAGGTTCAGATGCACGATCGATAGCCACCTTGCAACAGGCAATACTTGACATCTTTGGACAGGCAGAAGCGGAATCTGTAAAATTTATGACAGTCACATAAGGCTTAACTAAGTCTATGTCTCTGATAAGTTTATCCGTACCTGCACCAATGGGCGGCGTTACTTCGGTGGCTACAACAAATTCACCTTCACGAAGTCGTCTTTCAAGATCCGAAACAGGTTCTCCAGTTCGTGCTGAATGATATTCGGTATCCCCATGCCACCATTCGGGTTGCCGGATAGTCTTAAAAACACTGTTCCATACTTCTGCCTTTTTTATTTTGTCTCCTGATACAATTCCTCCAATGAACTTCCCGGTGCCAACCTTTCTGATCTGACGGACTACATCTCCCCACGTCTCAGTTCCGACCTTACTCCAATCGAGTGGTGGCAATACCTCCAGGAGTGTCTCCTCACGTCCGGTCTTAAATGCTCTTTTATAAATTGCGTACCAGATACACCTGCGTGTTTCGTCCACATAACAATTTTTTTCAGGAGTTATTCCTCCGCAGGGACCATTTCTCATTCCTTTGGAACATTCCATCGGGCATATAAATGCTGTCTCCTGAAGAAGACAGTTACCACACATACGGCACCCAAACAGAGGCCCTTTTATGCAAATCTCAACCTTTGCAAGAAATCGTCTGCCAAATGATTCTTTTTTAAACGGGAAAAAAGCCGGCTGCCATCTGCGGGCAGGTTTAATACCTGACATATTTTGAATTTAACTAAAACTAAAAATTATCAATAATTCATATCCGGCTTTGAAAATATTCTACAAACCTGACTGCAAAATCGTCTCTTCCTAAAACCAGGTCAGTTGCCCTGACAGCAGCAGTAATCTTTTCCGGATTAGCAATCGGACACGTCAGACCATTCATTATCGCCAGCGATATAAATGCCGAATTAAGATCTTCCCTCCCCGGCAATCCGAAGGAGATATTACTTGCGCCCATGGTTATGTTGAGTCCAAGTTTCTGATGGACAAGCCTTATAGTTTCAAGAGTTACAATACAGGCTTTTGAGTCAGCGCTGACTGCCATTGCCAAAGGATCAATTATAAGATCCTCCTCTTTGATTCCGGCTTTGACAGCCCTTTCAAGAATCTTTTCAGCAATAGCCAGTCTTTTTTCAGGTTCGTGAGTTATACCATCGTCATCCATCGTCAACCCTATTATTGCAGCTTCATATTCTTTAGCTATCGTGAGTAGTGCATTCAAAGATTTCTCTTCACCATTGACAGAATTGATAAGGCATTTACCACCAGCAACTTTTAATGCTGCTTCAATTGCTTTAGGGTTTGGAGAATCGAGGCACAGAGGGATATCAAAACTTCCCCTTATCGCGAGAACTGTCTGCGGTAGAAGCTTTACGTCATCCACTCCCGGAAAACCCACATTTACATCAAGGACATCTGCCCCGTTTTTTATCTGACTTTCAGCAAGTTCCAGTACATAGTCAAAGTTCCCCTCCTGTAAAGTGGATACAAGTTTTTTTCGCCTGGTGGGATTTATACACTCACCAATTACAATAACTGGACCATTTGTATCAATAGTTACTTCACTTTTATTTCCATGGAGTATGGTCTGCATTATATTGATTATTAATCAATTTAGTATAAAAATGCCTCCCCTTCCCTTATTTCCTGCCTGCCGGCAGGCAGGTTTAAGGGAAGGGGTTGGGAGAAGGGTTAAAATTCAACTAACAAGTTGCTTCAGATAATTGACCGCTCCCTGTGGATCGGGAGAATAAAAATCTGCACCTATTTTTTCGCAATATTCCTTGGTTACAGGAGCTCCTCCGACAAGAATTTTCGATGTGGAATACTTTTCCTTTATTGCTGACACTATTTTTTTCATATTCTCCATTGTCGTTGTAAGCAATGCTGATAAACCAATAACCGCATCGGGATGTTCATCCATGGCTTTCAGAAATTTTTCTGCTCCTGCATCTACGCCTAAATCGATTACTTCCCATCCACCACCTTCGATCATCATTGCGACAAGATTTTTTCCAATGTCATGCAGGTCACCTGATACTGTTCCAATGATAAACTTCCCTTTCCTTTTCGTTTCACCCGACTGAAAAAATGGTTTAAGATGCATCATTGCACTGTTCATTGCTTTTGCTGACATCAACATCTGCGGAACATAGATCTCTTTTTTGCTGAACTTATTACCAACGTTAGCCATAGCAGGGATGAGAGCATTTTCAAGGATTTCATCGGGTCTTACTCCCTCTTCAAGAGCTCTCTTTGTAAGTTCATCAGCTCCATCCTGATCTTTCATAGCTGGAGGATATGGCGATGCTCTGTTAATCTTTCCAAATTCAACACAATGTGCAATTTTACCGAGTATTTCATTCATAGTTTTGCTATTTAAATCCGGATTTTAATATTTGATGATAAAGGAATGATTATAGCTTATTAATTTACCACCAAAATAATTCAATTTATTCTGTTTGTATTCAAAATTTCAGAATAATTTGAGCTCTAAAACCGTATGCAGTGATAATTTATGATTTCCATTGGATGTCAGAATCAATTAACCGGATTTGTTAAATATAAATTTTTTAAGGAATCAGCGTCCCCAATGTTATCAAAATATATATCTTTAAATCTATCTTTTATTGAGTGGAGATAATCAAAGGAAATAACGAGAAACCATAAATAAAAAAATTAAAAATTAAAATAACTGTTAATCATGAAATCATTATTTATCCTTATGCTTAGTAGTTTATTAAATATCGCTTCAGCACAGAATATTCCGGTCGGAATATTCCAGGCTAATTCCGATATAGGAAATCCTAAAAAAGCCGGTTCAGCAGTTTATGATAAAACTGATCAGAGCTACTCCTTGAAGGGAGGCGGGTATAACATATGGTTTGAAAGAGATGAATTTCACTATTTATTCAATAAAATAAAAGGTGATTTTATCCTGACTGCAAATTTCGAATTTGCAGGAAAAGGTGTAAATCCGCATAGAAAAACTGGATGGATGGTGCGGGAAACAACAGATGAAAAATCATCTCATATTTCTGCAACACTTCATGGCAGCGGATTAACTGTTCTTCAATGGCGAGTATCAGCGGGAGTCGCCATGAGAGATCCTCAGGATGAAAGATTTGCAAAAGATTCATCTTTTAATGTTATCCAGATTGAAAGGGCCGGGAAGAATATAATAATGAGAGCTGCACACAACGGTAAACCACTTGAGGAAATTGGTTCTCATGTGATGGAAAATTTGCCGGATGAAGTTCTTGTGGGACCCTTCATCTGTTCACACGATTCCGATATTGTAGAAGCGGTAAAAATTTGGAATGTAAGGATTGACAAACCCGTTGCCGATAGCTACGATCCTGGAAAATCCGGATTTCTGGGTTGCAGAATGGAGACTATGAATGTAACCGATGGAAAAAGGAAGGCTATTTTCGAAAAACCAGGCCGATTTGAAGCACCAAACTGGATGCCTGATGGCAAAAAACTTCTCTTCAATATGGACGGTTTATTGTACAAAATTCCTGTTGATGGAGGAGAGTTGGAAAAGCTTAATACGGACTTTGCGAGCAATATCAATAATGACCATGGAATTTCCTTTGATGGTAAACTGCTTGCTATAAGTAATTCGCGTCAGGGAATGCCAGGTGGTGGCTCAACTGTTTATGTTCTGCCTCTTGAAGGTGGTATTCCTAAATTGATTACTGAGAATACTCCTTCATACTTTCATGGATGGGCACCCAATAATAAAGAATTAGTGTATGTTGCTATCCGTAACGGCAAAACAGTATTTAATATTTACAGAAACTCAATTGAAGGTGGAAAAGAGGTCGCGCTGACTGACATTAAAGCCGGTGAGCATGTTGACGGATGCGAATATTCTCCCGATGGGAAGTACATCTATTATAACGGGCATTATTCAGGTACTATGCAGATATGGCGAATAAAACCTGATGGAACAGGCAGGGAGCAATTAACATCTGACAATTACAATAACTGGTTCCCTCATATTTCACCTGATGGAAAATGGATGGTAATCATTTCATTCCCTCCTGATATTGACCCGAATAGTCATCCTTCGTATAAACGTTGTTTGTTAAGAATTCTACCCGTTAATGGTGGAGAACCCAGGGTATTGGCTTATTTGTATGGCGGACAGGGAACAATCAACGTTCCTTCCTGGTCACCCGACAGTAAGCAGATCGCGTTTGTAAGTAATTCAGGGAAATAAATATAGGGTCATGCCATGGCATGATCTTATTTTATTACAAAATTCTTTACAGTTATTTCTCCGTAAACCGTATCGAGGAATGGTTTCCCATTTTTCAATCCTACATTTCCAAAACCAGTTTCTGTTGAAATAAAGCTTGTAAAGTCACCTATCCGGGAATCTATGAACATCTCCTGAGTCACGGCATCATACCTTACACCTGTTAATCCCTGGAGCATACCATAACTCGACATAGCTCTGGCATACCAGTGTCCGCATTCGTACTCATCAAAGGGATTCCTTATTCTTCCATCATATCTGTCGCGGCAGGCCCGGACTATATCAAGAGCTTTCTCTGTTTCACCAATCATCATCAGGTGTGAGGCTACCTGATACTCTATACCGGTCCATACTTCATTACTGTAAACGAAAGGCAGGGAAAGCATCTCTCCTTTGGGCCATGTGCAAAGAAGTAGTCCTCCTTCCTTTCCAAGCGCGTATGAAGGTCGCTGTGGATTTGAGTGGTCAGTCAGATCAGATTTGAAATTGTATTTATAGACAGATTTAAGATGGCTGGCGACCTTTACCGGATCGACAACATTTTTCAAACCACATACCTCTGCTATCCAGACGCCAAGAACTCCGTCAGACAGGCATCCCTTGCCATATTGATATTTCGGTCCCTCTTTCTGCAATAATTCCTTTGCCTCATCTGAATAGTCAGAATTCCAGGCACCTTTGGATGCTGCAACCGGATCGGGTGCATTTAAACCCTTCCATTGAATTTTCTGAATAAAATACTCACCATCATACAGTTCTGTCTCCAGTGCTTTTTCCCCCTTCTCATAGAGCGATTGGTATTTTTGTACATCTTCTCCGAGAAATTTTCCCATCTCACTTATGGCTTTTAATGCTCCGAGATAAAAACCTGTGCACATACCCTCCGGGCCCCAGAATTCTATATCATATGTATTATGATGTGGTTCCTCGAGTGTCCCTGTTGATCTTGGGTCCCATGTATGGATACAATAATCAATACTTTCAGCTACGTGCGGGTACATCCTTTTCATCCACTGGCTGTCTCCGCTTATTCTCCAGTCGCGGTATATTTTCATTATTCCGCCCAGCTGCCCGTCAGACGCTGCATAAAAGTCAGTTGCAACAGGTCGTATTGGCAATGCCGACCTGAATGTCTGATGACCCTCCTTGTCCTGACTCGGAAAGAACTCAGTCTCACGCAATGTTCGTTCAAGTTTTGGAAAGAGGTGTGGAATTGCCTGGGCATAGTTCCAGACATGTGTACAGGAACCGGCACAGCAACCGGAATTATCTCCGCATCCTTCCCAACACCATAATTTCCCGTCAGGTTGTCTTAACACGGTCGGCGATTTAAGTATTGCCAGGTTGGCAGCTATAGCCTCAATAACTTCACCCGGGAGTGTGGTTTTATAGAAAGAATCTCTAAATAATTTGGATTTATTAAGAAGATCATTGTAGTTTGTTTTCCAGTAATTAACAACTTCATCTATCCTGTTAAATTTCCCGGAATACCATGGTTTATAGAAGGGATCTTTACAGGAACAACTCTTGTCAGTACATTTCTCCTCAACTTTCTTTTCAGGATCCTTTCCATATTTGAGATCTGTATCAGGAACATACCAAGCCATCATAAGTTTAATAACCTTTGATTCACCGGGTTTCAATGTCAGAGGAATGTACAATGAAGCACCCGGTGCTCCTTTTTCAACAGGATCTTTCCGGCGGATTTCCGCTTTAATAATTGTCTCCCAGGTAATAGTAAGCGGATCCCACCAGCCGCCTCTGAACCAGCAATGATCTACAATTGTATCCGGTTCATCTGTAAAAACTGCAAAATCTCCTTTGGTTTCAGGCTTATCCTTTGCCCCTTCATCAGAAAGGATGAATCCATTTGAGGCAGCTCTTATTTTATTGACACCATTTGTCTGGCTCATAAAATTCCTGGAATTATATGAAAACAGAGCTTCAATCTTTGTAACACCGGTATTTTTGAATGAGTATTCAAAAGCTCCGACAGGAAGGCTTGATTTGTCAGCATCAGTCGGGATGAACGGGCTCCACCCTGTAACCATAATATCCAGAGGGATTTCATCGTCCTGCAACTCTACCATGGCAAATGGAAATCTGGCTCTAAATTTCGCATTCCGAAACCGTGGAAAACCATAACTTGTTCCTCCTGATCCGTTTGCTGAATCAGGCTGTCCGAATTTCTTCCAGTCGGGAACCTGACCTTCCAGAACTTTTGTGCCGTTTTTCAATCCTTTTACCGATATTGCGGCAAACATGCAGGGCTCATTAAAAACCTCCGGCCGGTTACGTATTGACAAATGAGATATGCCTCCCGTACCTTCCAGACAGAACATTCCGGCTCCGATTCCGCCTATTGGAAATGCAATTCGATCAAGATTTTTCCCTGAATAATAAGCATTATATTCATGGCTGTCAGTTTTTGTTTTGCTTTCTGTACCGGTATTTTTAGTCGAACAGGAGGTTATAATGTTTGCCGAGCCAATTGTTCCAATACCGGCCAGAGTGGTATTTGTGATAAATTTCCGACGTGTAAGCCCTTTTTTGTCTTTCATTGCTGAAAAATATAAACGCGATTTAGAAATTAAGAGAATTGCTGGTAACCTTATAAAATTATGAAAAAGAGTTAATATCAGTACAGATTACTTTTAAATAAAAAAATTAATTACTTTTCAGCCAGGAAGAAATATTCATGTACAATGCGTTCACGGTTTTACGCAGTCCTTTCGATTCTATTATTTGGCATACTCTATTTCTACACTGCAATCGGAGTATTTATTGTTCTAATTCTCACCTTATTACATTTGAAAAAACCGATCCGTTTTCTCTTTCAGATGTGGGCAAAATCAGTTTTCATAATTATGGGAAAAAAATTCCGGGTTTTTGGAAAAGAAAACATTAAAAAAGGGGAAAGGTACATTCTGGTAGCTAACCATGCCAGTCTTTTTGATATTGTCGCAATAACATCATTTTACCCCGGAATATCATGGTTTGGACATGAACGGCTGCTGAAAGTTCCTGTTTTTAGCCGCTTATTAAAACTAATGGACTATGTCCCCTTTAAAGAACCAACCTATAGGAACACTAAACTGATGATTGATCAGCTTATTCATAAATCTAAATATCAATCAGTTGCAATCTTTCCTGAAGGGACAAGAACACTTAACGGGAAAATCAACCAATTCTACAGAGGATTCATTTACCTTTTCAGGACCAGAGAAATTGAAATATTACCGGTAACTCTTAACGGATTCTATAATTTGAAGCCAAAAAACAGGTTTTATATTAACTTCGATTCAAAACTTGATGTAGTCATCCATAAGCCCATTAAAAGAGAAGAATTAATAGGGAAAAACGACTTTGAAATAATAGAGACAGTTAAAACTGTTATTGAATCGGCTTATCATTAAAAATAAAGTTGAAATAGATAATAATTATTAAAAGTCCAACATATCGAAAAGTTCTGACATGGCTAATGAAAAAAAGGAGTGGGTTTTTATTATAAACCCTATAGCAGGGAATGGTTTTGCAAAATCAATTGTCCCAAAGCTCACAGAAATGATCCAAGCACATAATGTTGACGCTGAAATTGTTTTCACGGAAAGACCCGGTCATGCAACCGAATTGTCAGACCTGTACTATAAAAAAGGATTCAGGAATATTATTGCAGTCGGTGGTGACGGAACCTTTAACGAAATGCGCCGATCACTGATTGATAAAAAAGATGTTACGACCGGGATAATCCCGGCCGGTACAGGAAATGATTTCATCCAGATCCTGGGTTTCCCCGACCGTTTTGGAGACAGGGAGTGGGATATATTTTTTAACAGAAATTTGATTGAAATGGATGCCGGCTTGTGCAATGGAATGATCTTTCTTAATGGCATGGGGTTGGGATTTGATGCACAGGTGGCAGCTGAGAATTATACAGAACCGGGAAAAGTGAAAAGAGGAAGTAAATACAAATATATCTGGCATATTGTCAAGACCCTCCTCTTCTTCAGAGAAAAAAGAATGACTGTTATCACCGATACAGGCAGACATGAGACTGATTGTTTTATTAATACCATAGCAATTGGCAGAAGGTTTGCCGGCGGATTCTATCTGACTCCAAAAGCTATTGCAAATGATGGATTATTAGATGTTTGCATGATTAAAAAATTATCTCTTTTTGAAAGATTTTCGATCCTGCTAAAAGTGCCTGAGGGAAAACATATAGTTGACAGAAGAGTTAATTATTATCAGACAAAAGGAATTAATCTTGAATTTCCGGACGTGGTACCTTTTCATTTGGACGGGGAATTGAACTTTTCAGACAAATTTGATGTTACACTTTTACCCGGGGCATTAAAAATAATGTACAATCCTGATGGAAACCATTTTTTCAAAAGATAGGATCAACCATATAAACTATATTGCATTCTTTGACCTCGACCTGACAATAACTAAAGCAATAAGTGGGAAAGCTTTAGCCAGAGGAGCTTACAGAAAAGGACTTCTGACACACAGTGATCTCTTAAAAGCAATAATTCTTTCCCTTGATTTCAGGTTTAAACTCAAGGATCCGGCTAAAATTATTGATAAATTGGTAAGCTGGGTGAAGGGTATTCCTGAAAACTCGATGGTTGAAATGTGTTCCGAGGTTTTCCACGAGGTACTGCTTCCGTCTGTTTATAAAGAAGTGATGACTGAAATAGAATTTCATAAAGTTAAAAATGCCAAAGTTGTGATGCTGTCTTCAGCCTTAACCGCTATCTGCGAGGAAATGGCTAAAAATCTCAATATGGATGATATTATCTGTTCCGAACTTGAAGTTAAGGACGGATATATGACAGGGCGACCCGTAGGTCATATCTGTTATGGCGAAGAAAAGTCCATAAGGTTGCTGGCCTATTGTGAAAAAAACAACAGCCTTCCATCAAATGCCTGGTTTTATAGCGACTCAATTTCAGACTTGCCTGCACTTAATGCTGTGGGGAACCCTGTTTGTGTTAATCCTGACAAAAAGCTTAAAAAAACAGCAATAAGAAGAGGCTGGAAAGTTCTCACCTGGGGAAGTTAATTCACTTCAAGTTTCTGCCAGTCAGGAAGTTTAGGAAATTTAGCGTGAGGTTCGGTCTGGTACCAGAAACAGGTCGAAGCAATATCAGACCGCTGTTTCAGGTATCTTCCACCCAAATGCCAGCCGAGATCCTGAATCGTGATTTTAAGATCTGATTCAAATCGAATTGGATCCATAATATGCCATCTGTAAAGACCAAATCGTTGCATTACATTGTAATGGCCATCGCCACGGATAACCTGATGCAATCCGGAATAGGGAGTACAGAATTCCGTATAGGCAGTTTCCTCAATACCTTCAGCATTCTTCTTACTTGTATCAAAGTCATAGGAACCGCAAAAATAATCTTCTGTGCCGGTTCCGCATATAGTCGGGAATTTGCTGTCGCCATCGATGTAAAACTTCATCTCACCTTCTCCCCACCAGCCATTATTAGAAACTCCCATGGCAATATAAACTCCAACATATTGACCCTTCCCTTTTATTCCATCAATAATTGTATAAACGGATGGCTCATCAGGATTTGCCCTGCGAAACTGGGCGTGAAAATATCCTGCATCGGCAGGCACTTCAGTCAATGTGTAATCGATCTGATAAAAGAGCGTCATTTCATCTGCTTCGTTAATGTTTTCCATCGTTATCCGGCACTTTTTCCGGAAAGGCATCACCCAGTATGAATTAAAAGCGCTTCCCGGATTGACACAGATAGCTGACGACACGAGGGGAGAATATTTATTCCATCCCATTCCAAAAAAATCGCCAACGGGACATTCTACCGATGGTTCAGTTTCATCATCCCAATAGATCCGAAGTATTGAGAATCTCCAGTTTCCGGTAGGAGTCATCCAGATGTGCTGTATGGCGCCGGGGCCTTCAATCTCTGCCATTTTAAAAGTTTCTCCCGGCTTAATTCTTACATACGGATTTACTTTCCATCCCTGACCGAGATCGCGGGCAGCACCCGACGCATTGGCAACATTAAATTTGTCTTTGTCAGCCGGATCTGCCATTCCTCCTTTCCCTTTTTCTCCTGATATGTTTTCGGCACTGATTGAACGGGTCTTTGCATCGGATAACCTGTAAAGATTTCCGAGGTTCATGTCGAGCCCGTTAAATTTATTCTGAGCAAAAATAAGAAATGGAAGAAAGAAAATAATTAAAAATGATGTGGTTAAT
This sequence comes from Bacteroidales bacterium, assembly GCA_050014255.1. Classification (GTDB taxonomy): domain Bacteria; phylum Bacteroidota; class Bacteroidia; order Bacteroidales; family VadinHA17; genus LD21. The sequence goes on from JBEKDR010000005.1 coordinate 36,251, forward strand.
CTTTTCATCTTATATAATTTAAATTCAACTTTTCAATTAAACCTAAAATTATAAATTATATGGGATTATTTATCGGAGAATTTAAACAATTAATTACTTTTGAATATTAAGTCTGACTGAAAGACTCTCGCTGTAAATGAATTTATAATAAACTCTTATGAAAAACCAATTCCTGACAATAATTGTGATGGCAATTCTGATCTCATGTAACGGGCCTGTGAAAAAGAAAATTGAATACCCTCTAACAAAAAAGGGTGATGTTATTGATACTTACTTTGGAACAAAAGTTCCTGATCCCTACCGCTGGCTTGAAGATGACAAATCTGTAGAGACTGCTGCCTGGGTAAAAGAACAGAATAAAGTCACATTTGGTTATCTTGAATCGATTCCATACAGGAAGGAAATAAAATCGCGACTTGAGAAAATGTGGAATTACGAGAAATACACAGCTCCTCATAAGGAAGGTGCATATACTTACTTTTCAAGGAATAACGGGCTACAGAACCAGTTTGTCATCTACCGGCAGAAAAGCAATGGTGATCCGGAAGTGTTTCTTGATCCGAATAAGTTTTCAGCTGACGGAACGACATCTCTGGGTGAAATGGAATTTACAAAAGATGGCAGTAAGGTTGCTTATTCAATTTCTGAAGGCGGGTCCGACTGGCGGAAGGTAATCGTTCTGGACGCTGAGACAAAAGAGATCATAGGCGATACGTTAAAAGATATAAAGTTCAGTGGTCTCTCATGGCAAATAAATGAAGGATTCTATTATTCCAGTTATGACAAACCAAAAGGAAGTGAACTTTCGGCAAAGACCGATCACCATAAACTCTATTTTCACAAACTGGGTACAAAACAGACAGAAGACAAAGTTGTATTTGGATCTGATATTGTAAGAAGATATGTTGGCGGAACCGTAACTGAAGACGGAAGATATCTTGTTGTGTATGCATCAGTATCTACAACAGGCAATGAACTATATATCAAAGATCTGAAGAAACCGGGTAGTAAGTTCACGGTTGTTGTTGCCAATTTTGATAATGATCATTCAGTACTTGATAATGATGGGTCGAAACTTTACATTTTGACCAACCTTAATGCACCTAATAAAAGAGTTGTGACTGTTGATGCAGAAAAACCAGGAGTTGAAAACTGGGTTGACCTGATACCTGAAACAGAAAATGTTCTTGAAGCTGCAGCAGGCTCAGGATACATCTTCGGACATTACATGATTGATGCTATATCAAAAGTAAAACAATACGATAGAAATGGTGTTCTTGTACGTGATATTATTTTACCCGGAATAGGGACTGCAGCGGGTTTTGGCGCCAAAAGGAAGGATAAGGAAGTATACTTTTCGTTTACAAACTATATAACACCAGCTACTATCTATAAGCTGGATCCTAAAACAGGCAATTCTGAAATATATAAAAAACCTGTTGTAGCATTTAACGGGGACGATTATGAATCGGTGCAGATATTCTATAATTCGAAGGATGGAACCCGGATACCAATGATAATCACCAGCAGGAAAGGAGTGCAGCTTAATAGTAAGAATCCGACAATTCTTTACGGATATGGCGGATTCAACATCAGTGAAACACCAGGTTTCAGCATACCTGTTGCATTATGGCTTGAAACAGGAGGTATATACGCTGTCGCAAATATCAGGGGGGGCGGTGAATATGGTGAGAAATGGCACCTGGCGGGTACAAAAATGCATAAACAGAATGTATTTGATGATTTCATTGCTGCAGGTGAATATCTTATTGAAAAAAAATACACTTCATCTGATTTTCTTGCAATACGAGGCGGATCAAACGGAGGTCTCCTTGTCGGAGCTGTAATGACTCAGCGTCCTGACCTTATGAAGGTTGCTCTTCCGGCCGTTGGCGTAATGGATATGCTTCGTTATCATACTTTTACAGCCGGGGCAGGATGGGCATATGACTTTGGCACATCTGAGGATAGCAAGGAGATGTTTGAATACATTTATAAATACTCACCTGTTCAGAATGTGAAAGAGGGTATAAAATATCCAGCCACGCTTATCACTACAGGAGACCATGACGACAGAGTTGTTCCTGCTCATTCATTCAAATTCGCTGCACAACTACAGACTAAACAGGCAGGAAATAATCCTGTACTTATAAGAATTGAGACAAATGCCGGACATGGTGCCGGAACTCCCGTCAGCAAATCTATTGAACAGTATGCTGATTTATTCAGTTTTACACTCTACAATATGGGGATAAAGAAATTAAATTAAAACCAGAGTCTGAATTGAATGCGGCAGAATTTTGACTTCAGCCGCATTGTGACCAATACACAGATTATAAGTGATCTTCAAATTGCTTTGATTCATAACAATCACTGCTATTTTACCGTCATCATTAATAAATGCCGTTGTCAGCAACTGACTGCGGCTTGCAGAGCTTATTATTCTTTTTGCGCCCGGACGAATGAACTTTGAGAAATGCCCGATATAATAATATGAATTTGTATATATCAGCTCTCCTGTTCTCGTGTTCCCATGTATCGGGGCAAAGCAAAAATTCTGAACATGATTAGGGCCTCCGGTCTCATCCAGTAATATGTTCCAATCTGTCCAGCCTACCGTTCCGTTATTAAAATCATTTATCATCGAGCGGCCATACGCCTCCCCCTGTCCCCAGTAATTGTACATAGCTGCATTGAAACTTTCAGGGCATCCTTCGGTAAACAGCAGGTTTTTATCCGGATAGGCCTCATGAACAAGTTTGACATTATCAAACATTTTATCTCCTCCGCTCCAGCTTTCGTACCAGTGAAATCCCATTCCCCATGCATATTTTGAAGCTTCCGGATCACTGAAAATGACATCAGCCCGCTGGATCATCAGGTCACGGTTATGATCCCATACAATTATTTTTTTATCCCCCAATCCTGCCTTCTGAATTGTCGGACCCAGATAATTTTTAAGAAAATCACGTTCATCATCAGCAGTATATATGCAGGATTCCCACTTTTGGGTTGCCATAGGTTCATTCTGAATTGTCATGCCCCATACAGGTATTCCGGCTTTTTCATATGCTTTTATAAACTTCGCATAATAGTCAGCCCAGGTCTGGTAATATTCAGGTTTTAATTTGCCTCCATGCAGCATATCATTGTTGTCCTTCATATACCCCGGAGGACTCCAGGGGCTGACAAACAATGTCAGTTTGCCTCCGGCAGCAGCAATTGCTTTTTTAATAAACGGAATCCGGAATTGCAGATCGTGGTCAATTTTGAAAGACTTAAGTTCCTTATCGCCATCAGTGACATAGGTATAGCTTCCACTGGAAAAATCGCAGCTGTTGATGTTGGTCCTGGCCAGTGTATAACCTATTCCTTTTTTAGTATCATAGTATGCCTGCAACAGTTCCGCCTGTTTCTCTATCGGCATTTTTGAAAAGGTTTCAGCAGAAGCATCGGTCAATGCCCCTCCAATTCCAAGGAATGTCTGAAACGTTATATCAGGATTCGTAAATACGCAAACCTGGGTCTCAAGTGGCTGAATAAGTTCTTTAAATTTAAGGGTATCTGTAACTGTCAGTCTATAGTTGGTGCTATCAGCAGTAGTGTAGACGATTACTTTCTTTCCTTCAACTTTGAATTTTTCAGAAAGAGGTGATACTGTATCTGCCATCTGCTTCTGATGATTGCAGGAAATAAGCAATAAGAGGACCGCTGACAATAAAGAATATTTCTTCATTTTATTATAGTTTATATGGGTATATAAATTTCACTTTACAGCTGGAAATATACTAAGAAACTATCAAAAGAGAACTTATTCAGGAATAATATCACGATACTCTGCACCTAAAATTGTCGCTTAATAAATGTATTTCTTTTCCTTTGTGTTACTTTATGCACAACTTTGTGTCAATTTGTGAAAGAATTATGAAAAACCCAGGAATATCCGGACTCTATTTTCTGATAGGCATTATATCGATCATTCTTCAGAACCAGTCATCATTCTATCCGGAGTTAGCTGTCAAAGCACTTATCATGCCTGTCCTTATGATTTTATTTTTGAAAAAATTAAATCCTCTCACAAACAGGTTGCACAGTTTATTGTTCGCGGGACTTTTCTTCTCATGGGCCGGAGATGTGGTTCTTGAGTTCTCAAAAAATAGCGCAAATATGTTCATCCTCGGATTAGTCTGCTTCCTGCTGGCACATATAATGTATTTTACAGTATTCGTTATAACTCCGGGTAAAAACTGCATCCTGACTAATCGCATATACCTCTTGTTACCCGTTATAATCTATGGAGCAGTTCTGGTGTCCTATCTGTACCCTGATCTGGCTGACATGAGGCTGCCTGTCATCCTGTATGCATTAGTTATACTTACTATGCTGACAGGAGCAATAAACAGGAGAGAGAAGGTTAACAGGGGCAGCTACTATCTTGTTCTGGCTGGAGCCATACTGTTTGTCATCTCCGATTCTGTAATTGCTATCAATAAATTCAGTCATCAATTTGCATCATCAGGAATCGTGATAATGTCAACTTATATTGTTGCGCAATACCTTATAGTTGCAGGATATATGTATCAATTCAGCAGCATTAAACCTGATCAGATCAGCCGATAGTTTTCATAGTATGTATTGATGCCAAGATATTTCTTTATAAAGATTTTGCCTCTGTATCTTAATGATAACCTGTTGAATGAAATATCATGCTCGAAGTTCCAGTTTTTTCGTATGATCCTCTCCTCCATCACTTTCGGATGTGTTTCTGTGAACAGACTTAATGAATCAATTGAAGAGTAGTCAAACTCTTTACTGCCATTTATGTCTATGGATTTTATCCTCTTAATAAAGTTTTTATCCTGGTAAAAAGTATTTGCATTAATTGCTTTTTTCATCATCGTTCCAGGCTCTTTAACCCAGCCATAATGATAAATATATGCATCGACCGGTTTAACATTTAGTTTTTGGTTTTTATGTTTTCTGAAACCCTGGGCATCTCTGAAGGAGTAGAAAGATTTATTATTTTTGAGTACCCTAATCTCATGGCCATACCATTTGGGTGAAACACCGATATAATCATAAGAACCGTAAAAGTGCAGATAATTAAATAGCAAACCATCAACCATTTTATCGTCTTTCCATCTTTCCATTGATGAATAAATCTTTCCCAGATATCTTTCATGTACCACTTCATCCCCCTGAATGTAGAAAGCCCAGTCGGAGTCCATCGGAATCGCCTGGAATGCTTTATCAGTTTCCAATGCAAAGACCTTTCCTCCTTTTTTCATTTCCTGTGAATCATCCCATATAGTTTCAATTATCCTGATCTTTTGTTTATCAATGCTTTTAATGAGGTCAAGTGTATTATCATCTGAATTACCAACTGCCACAATAAAATTATCACAAACAGGTAATACTGATTTAATTGCCTCAACAATAGGATAATCAAATTTAGTTGCATTACGGATAAAAGTAAAGCCTGAAACTTTCATGTGATTCTATTGGATGAGTTAAAATTAATAATAACGGGCAGATAAAAGTATGAAAAAAATGCTTCCGGAAGAGAAATAAACATTAAATTCAATAATGGATAATGCCAGTACTTCTGATCCTTACCGTTCTAGGATTTTTGCTACTGATTCCGACAGTTACAATGAAACTTAATGGATTTTAGTCATTTATATTTCTCCGTGGTCCTCCGTGATCCCGATAGTTATCGGGACTCTGTGGCTCTCTGTGCAACAAAAAAATAAGAACTTACACTGAGTTACACAGAGGTACAGAGTTACACAGAAGAAGCACAGATGCTATCTGAAAATATTTTTAAGATAGTTTTTTGACTTCATTCCAAATTTGAACAGATTTTCATTAGTTGGAAAATCCTGATGCCGTTTTGGTGGCAGATCAATTATTTTTCTAAACTCCTGTGGTGACCAATCCAGTTTCTTAGCTACAAATTCCAGGTCGCTCCCTATTTCTTTTTCAGAATATACATTTTCTTTCATATTATCAAGTGCCTCAGCTCTTGAGATTTGCCCTGAGATTATAAGGCTTGACAAATGAGCTCTCCGTTTATCAAAATTAAACTTAACAGGTAAATAATAACTCTGAAAGAATTTGGTAAATCTCGATTCATAATGTTTCCCTCCGTAATACTGCCATCCCAACTCTCTTTTCATTGTTTCTATTACTTCATCTTTCCTATAATCGATATAATTTAAAGGATTGATAATCCTCATTCTCTTAATAAGAGTATAATAAATATACCTCTGAAAGAAATTAACATGCGGATAATCTCTTATTTTTTTCGCTCCGAACTTTTTATGAATCGATTTCAGATGCCTGTAATCCATTGCCTGATATCCCCAATTTTCAGGCATTATTGATTCTGTAGCAAAATTCAATCCGTTGAGCACATACTTAATATTATTTCTATCTGCGAAATTGTACAATGCAGCAAAAATTGCATGATCCTGCGGGATATCCTGATCCGGCAGGCTTGCCTTAAAAAATGCCCTCTGCAGATCCTTCATATCTTCCCAGTTTACAACAAAAGTGTGCAGCTCAATGTTGAGTTTTTTTACCACATTTTCAATGTTTTTCACTGCCTGTTCCGAATTCCAGCCGCAGTCAACATGAACAACCAAAGGTCGTAATCCCTTATTAACAGCAAGATAGGCCAGATAGGAGCTGTCGACACCCCCGCTCAGACCAATAATGCAGTCGAACTCCTTATTCCTCCCTTCGTACTTGATTTTTTTGATAATATCATCCAGTTTCTTTTCGCCATTCTTATCCGGGAACCATTTTTTTTGGGCCTGATCAAGGGCTGAATTGCAGTGGTTACAATTTCCCAGACCGTCAAACTTAATTTCCGGGTCAGATGTATCCATAATACAACGGTTGCAAATCTGATATGTCCTTGCTGTCATAATGCTAGTTAAATAATTCTGATATTTCAGAATATGATGGATAGGTTATCAATACTGCACGTCTTTTCCCATGAAAGACAAAAAAACTTCCGGCTGCCACTGCTGAAGCTCCGCCCTGTTTAAATGCTAAACTGAAATCGCTCAGCCTGCCAGCTCCGCCACAAGCAATTACAGGAATCCTTACTGAGCCTGAAATACTTTTAATTAATTCAATATCATATCCTTCCATGACTCCGTCCCTGTCAATTGAATTGATTAAAATTTCGCCGGCACCTTCGCTTTCATTTTTTTTGGCATAATCAACAGGATTGATACCTGTGCTCTGTGTACCTCCTTTTATATAAACAACATTCCCCCTGAGAAATTCCTTTTTAACATCAATTGAAACTGCAATTGTTGAACTTCCGAATTGATGAACAGCTTCTTTGAGAAAGTTATTTTCCAGATATGCATGTGTATTAATAATTACTTTTTCAGCTCCCGATTTAATAATTCTTTCGATCTGTTGTAATGAATGAATTCCTCCTCCATATGCAAAGGGCATAAAGCATTCACTTGCAATATTTTGAATTAATCCATAAGGAGGTTCTCTTTTTAATCTGGTGGCATCAATATCGAGGAAGAAAAGCTCATCCACCTCCTTTTCATTAAATATTTTAATTGTGTTTATCGGATCTCCGATATAAGTTGATTCCTTAAATCTTACTGTTTTTACCAATCCATTGTTTCTCAGTAACAAACAAGGAATAATCCTCTTTATCTTCATATTAATAAAAGTCGACAAAGTTTTTTAAGAGCTTCATTCCGAATTTATGACTTTTTTCGGGATGGAATTGAACACCGAGGATATTTCCCCTCTCAACTGCTGAAGTAAATTCTATTTCATAAGTAGTTGAGGTTAAAATATCTTCAGGATCATTAACCCTGAAAAAATAAGAGTGAACAAAATAAAATCTTGCATCAGGATACATATTGTTAAACAACCCGCCGGCTTTATGCAGTCTTATGAAGTTCCAACCCATATGAGGAATTTTATACTCCATTCCATCTTCAAATCTGAAACGAATTGTTTCAGCATCTATCCAACCTAATCCTGAAAGTGATCCTTCTTCGCTGCCTTTGGATAATAACTGCATTCCCAGGCATATTCCAAGAACCGGTATTTTTTCAAGAATAACCTTTTTATTCAAAATTTCAACCAGATCCAGTTCAGTCAAATTCCTCATTCCTGTATCAAAAGCTCCGACTCCGGGTAAAATTAGTTTTGTCGCCCGGGCTATTTCATTTTTATCTGATGTAACAACTGAATCTTCCCCGATTCTTCTTAAAATATTCTGAATGGAACCTAAATTACCGGTTTTATAGTCAATTATAGTTATCATTAAACCAAAAGTAATTTAATTAATTATTATAATTTTAAGTTTAAATCTTCTGAGCAACCAGTTGACTCAAACCTGATTCAAATTCTATTCTTGAAATATTTTTAAATCCCGCGGCATTTAACATTTCTGTAACTTCCTTCTCTGTAAAGCAATCTCCGGCTTCGGTTCCCACGAGCATATTTATTGCAAAAATTGCTCCGGAAGTTGGTTGCGTTCTGTCATTGTTCATGATCCAGTCCTGAATTATTATTTTCCCATTCTTATTCAAAGAGCTAAAACATTTTTTTATTAAATCCTGGTTTATCCCTAATGAATTACTGTGAATAATGGCTGACAAAAATACCAGATCGAACCCATTTGGCAAATAATCTGTTGTATAATCGCCTGTATGAGTTTTTATTTTACCTGAAAAACCTTCCTTTTCAATAATTTTTTTTGTTATAGGAATAACATTGGGCAAATCAAAAACAGTCGCTTCAATTTCAGGTTTTTTAGTAACTAATTCCATAGAATATGCACCGGATCCGCCGCCAACATCCAGACTAGATTTTATCCCGGACAAATCAATATTTGCTAACTGTTCGGGAGCCTGCTTTTTTGCCCTGTCGTGCATTGCATGTATAAAAGCAAAAAGCCATTCTTCTCCTCTTTCATTAATTTCTGAAGAATGAGCTGAAATACCTGTTTTTACAACCTTCGTCAGGTTGGTCCATGTATTCCAGAGATGGTTTGTATGCATCAGACCTTCTAAATAGGCTGAGCTCTTAGTTGATAGAAAAGTAAAACTCTCCGCAGTATTAAAGAATAAATGGTTTTGCTTCGTAAGAAAACCTAAAGATACCAAAGCATTCATAAGACGTTCGCAAGCATGTGCATCTAAATGCAATCTGTTTGCAATTTGATTGCTTGTTGTACCGGATTCATCAATATTTGAAAATATATCAAGCTCAAAACCGCTCAACAATATTCTGCTTTTTTGAAAAGATGCAGCAAATTCTCTGATTGTATTTGGGTTCATGATATGAATATTTAATAATTAACTTCAAATTAATAAGTAACAAATTTAAAGACATTTTGATAGAAACAATTTAAATAATAAATACGTAAATTTGGTGATGATTGAACATATTTATGATTTCAGGGTTTCATTTTAAAGAGTGCTTTTTGATTTTTTTGAACCAAATATAAAACAGTAAGTTTAATTAAAAAGAAAAACTATGAAAAAGCTTGTAATCATTTTGTTAGCAGTTGTATTTCTAAGCACAACAGGGTTTGTTATTGTACAACAGAACAGGAAAACAGAGGCAGCCAAACACCCCAGAATTGAGAATGCGATCAGAGAACTTGAAAGTGCAATAGATTATCTTGAAAAAGCTCCGGATAATTTCGGAGGATATAAGGCGCAGGCTATTGCTGACTCAAAGAAAGCAGTTTTATCATTAAAACAGGCTCTGAATTACCGTGCCAAAGTAGATAATACGCGGAAATAACAGGCAGAAAGTTGCTCTGATGCCGGAAACAAACATCTTTTTAAGAATCCGGCAATAAAAGCTGAATCCCTAAGATCAGCATATTTAATAGCTCAGATTTTGATTTTTCATCATTATCTGAGCTATTATTCTATTAATTACTTTTTGATTTCAGTTTTGGTTTTTAAGTATTTGTCAAACCGATCTGCAAATTTCATTGCATAATCCGCCATATCATTCCAGAAACCATGATCCGCACCAGGGTTTCATGTTTGATGTCTCAGGTACATGGACTATGGGAAGGTTTTCAGAAGATCCTTATAACCTCCTGGAACTTTATGCTTTAACAGGCCAGATAGTTCTCTGGCTTATGCTCATTCATGCATTATGGGCAACTTATGTAGTCACAACTTGTACTTAGTACCAATGATAAGCAGACAAATCTTTAACTACAATCCATTCTCCACCTTTTTGAACACTTATTGATGACCCCATTTATTTTAGCAACGTTAAAGCCACTTCTGCAATTTTTTGGGCTCCTGGAATAACCTGATTTTCAAAGGCATGTGAATAAGGTATGGTACTTTCAGTACAAACTCTGCCAAACTTAAACTGTATCGAATTTTCCAGGACTAAAGCTGCAATTTCCCCCGAAAGGCCAAACTGCTTATAGTCTTCATCAATGACCAGCAACCTGCCAGTTTTTGCAACTGAACTTCCAATTGCAGAACTGTCCAGTGGTGATACAGTTCTCAAATCCAGAACTTCTGCCGATACTCCTTTGGTTTCCAATAACTCAGCAGCCTCCATTGCACGATGGACGCCAACACCAAGACTTACCATAGTTAAATCTTTTCCATATTTCCTTATGGACGCAATTCCGAACGGAATCGGTGACCATTTATCAGGAACAGGTCCATTCGCACCGTTTTCAGGTACATTATAATCGAGATTTCTTCCCCCACTACCCAAATAATCGCGCCAGTAATCTGCTAATAATTTATGTTCAAAATAAACCACCGGCCCATCGTGATGAATAGATGCTAACATCAACCCTCCGGCATCTGCGGGATTAGACGGAACAACTACTGTCAGTCCGGGGATATGGGCCAGCCATCCCCACAGTGTTTGTTCGTGCTGTCCGCCGTCACCATAACCACCACCACACGAAACACGAACTACCAAAGGAACTTTCCAGTTATTCCCTGAAAAGAACTCCGTTTTTGCAGCATGATTCAAAAGGGCATCCATTGGTACGCCTATGAAATCAACCAACATGATCTCAACAATTGGTCGTAGGCCTGCCATTGCGGCGCTGACTCCGGCACCAAGGAAGGCGCTTTCACTGATTGGTGTGTTGATGACTCTTTTCTGACCAAACCGGGAAAAGAGATTCACACGAAGCAGGCGTACGTCTTCTCCCATAATTATGACTTTCGAATCTTCGCTCATAGCTTGAGCTATTGCATCTTCAATTGCATCTGCGAAACTCAAAGTTTTCATTCCTGATTATTTTCAAGATAAACCTTAAAAACCTCTTCAACGACATTGTCCATTTCATGTTTTACATCTTGTTCAATTTTCTCTATTTCTTTTGTTTCATTTCCCAGCTTTTTCCGTAATAAAGACAAAGGATCATCTTCGTCTGAAAACCTCTCTTTTGCTGTCTTTGCAATCAATGATAACACATCCTTTAAGCTCCCAATCCGCTCTTTTAATGGAGCACCACCAAATCTGGTGGCTGACTTGACAAGACCAGGGGTAATTTTCCTTAATTCTTTAATTGGCTTCCTTACAATCCTTAATAACGGATCACCTAGAAAATGGCCTTGAAAATGCTTGCATTTTGCCAGTATGAAGGAGGGACCTTCTCCTGATCTTGCTTTTGAAATGGCTTCATTAGCAGCCTGCCAAACGATTTCCACATTGGTTCCGTCTAACTCCAATGCAGGCATATCAAATGCTTTAGCTCTGTCTGTTAATCTGCCTGCTGTTACTTCGGATGAAAAAGTAGTTATCGCAATTCCATTGTCTTTGCAGACAAACAACACGGGTAATTTCAGAACTGATGCAAAATTAAAGGATTCCATAAGCATCCCTTCATTAACTGCACCCTCACCAAAAAATGCAACTGCTATTTTACCCGGCCTTAAATGTTGTGCTGCCAATGCAAAGCCTGCAGCTGCCGGGCCGGAAGAACCAACAATTCCGGATGATGCAAGCAGATGAGATTTTGAGAATATATGCATATGACCACCATTCCCGGAACAAATCCCTTCTTGCTGTCCCATGAATTCCCATAGCAATTTCTTCGGATCCACTCCTCGAATGATGGAAGGAGAAGTTCCCCTGTGGTCAAGAGCTAATGCATCACCATCAATCAATTGGGTCACAATTCCGGCATTTATTGCTTCCTCTCCAATACCGCAATGCATTTCGCCGGTTATCAGACCATCATTCCATATTTGAACTACATGTTCCTCAAACATCCGGCTTCTATACATTTGCCGGTAAATTTTTGAAAGATCAATATGTTCCATTCGACATTTCTTACCTGCAGCTAACTTAATAAAGTTAATTCAGAGATTTATAACAAATTATATCAATAAGAGATAATACTAAAAAATAAGGTATTATAAGGTTTTTTATATCTGATACCAAATTTAAAGATTGTTTTAGCTAAAGTCAATTTTTCTTAATGAAATACTGAATTAATGATTTAGATGTGAAATACAATTTGACAGATACATCTTTCTACTTGTTTGATTATTTAACTTGATTATCATGATTCACGAATGATAGATGCAACAGAAACAGTAAAGCTAAAACAAAACAAAGAGAGAAGACGGAACCTGGAAAATACATTCAATAGGAGAATGATATCACCCTGATATTTATTACTTTTATTCAAAAATTAATATCGGAATCTGGACTCATATTAGTAAGGGATTTTCTTAAAACGATTTTATCTTTGCATCTAAAATTGATAGTCTATGAATTTACTTTTTATGAAGAACCGGATTGAAGAAAATTTAAAAAAGGGAGAAAAGTATATTATTCTTTTTGATGGGACCTGCAGACTATGCAATAATGTTGTCAATTTTATTTCAAGAAATGACAGCAGAAAAATATTCTGTTTTATACCGCTTGAATCAGAAAAGGCATCAGAGTATTTAAGAAGGTATAACCAAAAAGATGTAAATAAAGGATCGGTGCTATTAATTCAGGACGAAAAGATTTATACAAAATCTAATGCAGTCTTTAACATTTTAAAATGTCTGGATGGCTTATGGCCTTTACTTTATGTATTTATTATTGTTCCTGGCTTCATAAGAGATCCTGTCTATAATCTGATTGCGAAATACAGATACAGATGGTTTGGAGCTAGTACAAACAGTCAGGATTACAGATCATGCTAGCATTTACTTCTGCCTTCCAAAAACGTTTTCTCAGTGGTATATTTATAATTTTTATTGCTTTACTAACTCTACTCTTCGGTTCAGAGCCTTGCCCTCTTCAGTATCATTACTGGCAACAGGGGAAGCGGGTCCGTCACCACAGGCACGCAGGCGTCAGGCACTTATTGAAAACTGAGAAACCAGAGCAGTAAGCTAAATAAATGAACAGATTAAAATTCAGGAAACATTTTTGAAACATTCCTGATTAAATTGTAACGAACTTTAGTAATTATAAATTCTAAGTACATGAAATTAAATATTTTAATTCTGACACTGACAGTATCTCTTTTTATCTATCAAAGTGCTCTGTCTCAGGAAGTATATAAAGGGAAGCCATTTAACTCCTCCGTTCAGATTATTCCCGGAAAACTGCAGTGTGAATTTTTTGACACTGGAGGCGAAGGAATTGCATACCATGATCTCGATAGCATTAATGGAGGAAGCGGAAGGCTAAATCCTGCAAATGGAACATATCTGAACGAGTTCCGCATGAATGAAAAGGTGGGTATTTCCTATACTAAATCCAACGATTGCGATAATAATCCTTATAATTTGTTTAATCCTGAGATGGGTCAATTGTATGTTGGCTGGACTAAACCGGGCGAATGGCTTAAATACACTGTTGATGTGAAGTACACCGGCAACTATGTTATTGGTATAATGTATACAGCAAATGGAGATGGCACTATTTCTCTTTCTGCAGATAATAATAAGGCTGAAGGGAATCTCTTCATTCCATCAACCAATCAAAAGGAAGATACCATAACCTGGAGACAATGGCACCACTGGAACAAGTTGGATTCTATAGGAGAAATTTATTTGAGCAAAGGCATACATGTCCTGAAATTGACTACATTAACCAATGGAAATATGAATTACGATTTTCTGGAACTAAAACTCAGGAAATAGCAGGTATTGGTTAAAAACCTCTTTAGATAATCTAAGATACTACTATTGCTCTAATTATCTAAATGTTGTAAAATCCGTCACCGAATCCGGTTCTGTCTGAAACTCAAAACCCCGCAGATCGTTGATCTTGCGCGATATGCGATGATCTTATAACCTGATCTATCTGCGAAATTGTATGAGTTTTTAGCATCAATATTTTAATATGTCTTTTCATACTCTGGTAATGCGAGCCGTTCCAGTAAATCCGGTTACAGTCATTACACTTTTTAAATTTCCGATAATATTGCCGGGTTTTAGGTAATAAACGGTTCAGAATTTCTTTTTTTGTAACATCCTTTAGCAGTCCATTGCACTCCATACAACGTGTAAAGAGAGTGATCCGGTTCTTTAAATCAAAACGGAGCAGTAAATCCTTTAATTGTTCATAAGGGTATACCGATCTTATCCAGTAACCATGTGTTACTTTTTTATTCTTAAGCAATCCTATGTCCCTCGTAAGGATAATTCTTTTATCTGATATTGCAAGATTTATGATTTCCTGATCACTAAAGTCTGTACGGTAATATGTATCAAAACCACATAATCGCAGGTATTTGGTGAGTTTTCCAAGATGAACATCAGCGACAAACTTCAAATCCCGCAAAGGTTTTTCCCTTAAATGTGTGATATAAGCGATGTCAAAGCTTTCAAAAACAGGATAAACGGATACGGAATCTGCATTCTTAAGTTTATAAGAAAAATCTTGCGGCAGACTATTCACGAGGATCAGGTCAACTTCAACATGCGGTACCCCCATTGCCTCGATAGCATCTTTAACCGAAGGATTGCCGTTAAATGTATATGAAAAAAGCTTTTTTCTCTTCTCTGAAGGCAGAAAATCATTCAATTCTTCATAAAACCTGAAATAAGCAATATTCATATCTAGATTGCATTTAAATCCGCCTCATAAACACCATAATCCCATCAATCAATTTCAGAAATCCTGTTTAAGATGCGGATTTATTTCTTCCTGGGAAAAAATGTTTAGTCACAGGGATCACTGATACAAAAATAAAAATAGTTCCCAGTACTGCTACAATAGAGGACCCGGCAGGAAAATCAAAATGGAAAGACACATTTAATCCAATAAAACTTCCTAAAAAACTAACAATCATTGCTATAATGACTACTGCCTTATTTGAACGGGAAAGCATTATGGCACAAACTGATGGTATAATTAAATATGAAAAAACAGGAATTACCCCACTGATCTTCACAGCAAAAACAATAGATAAACCAATAGAAATATAAAACAGGAAATTCCATATATTGAAACCCTTTATTTCAGGATTACCAATTTCGAAACTTTCAGTAAGTTCAAAGAACTTTTTATAAAAAATACTATGCAAAAGCATCAACGCACCAAAAATAATGCCTGTAACAGTAATCTGTGCCATATTTACGGAAAGGATACTTCCGAACAAAACTTCCTGAATGTCAGAATCACCGTGAGGTGTCTTTGAAATAAGCATAACCGTGGCAGCTGAGGCGAAAGCATAAATTATCCCAATGATAGCTTCCAACTTTAATCGCTTATCCCGGATATCAATCAATGAAATTAATAATGCTCCCAAAAGTGTGAATATCAATGGAATAGTCGTGAGACCATACCCTATAAAAGCCGCGAACGCACCACCAAATGATGAAATCTGACCAAGTGCCAGATCAACAAAAACAATTCCTCTTCCTACTACATGTACACCAAGGTAGGACAAAAACAAACCCGTTATTAATGAAATTATGAATGCCTGCACCATAAAATTCAAGTGGAACATTTGAAACATATTTTTCTATATTTTTATTAGTAATAAAAAATCATTATCATCTTTTTTGATAAATTAATCCTGAAAGATAAAGCAACAGTTTTAAGATATTTTAAATGAATCCCTGAATTAATTTATCAATGTTGTAATCAAATAAAGCAAAATAGTCTATGATGCTGTCGAAGGCTCCAACAGATGTTCCAAGTACTATGATTTTAGCGCCGGTCTGTTTTGAAACCACGTCAGATGAAGAAGTTGTAAAATACGGCGATGAAATAATTACTTTAATGGCATTGCTTTTTACCTCGGAAATTATTTTTACAAGCTGTGTGGGAGTTGGAGGAATGCCTGGTTTAGGTTCCATGAAATCAACAATTATTATTCCGAATCGTTGTTCAAAATAACACCATTCATTATGGTACGCAATAATTTTTACTCCTTTATAAGGAGCCATTTTTAAAGTCCATTCTTTCAGTTTCAGATCTATCTTATCATCGAAGGCTTTAAGATTTGCTTCAAAAAAATCTTTATTTTCAGGAGAAATTTTTTCAAGGCCATCACAGATATTTTTTGCAATCTGTTTCCCGTTGACAGGATCTAACCAATAGTGTGGATTTCCATAAATGTGAATATCTCCTTCGCCACGATTGATGCTTGAGGGCACCTGCATCAAGGTAACACCAACAGAGGCATCCACATAACCATTGCTCCCTTTTTGAATTTTCAAATTGCGTGAACTTGAAAGGAGTTGTGGCGACCAGCCTGTCTCCAAATCTAATCCGACAGTAACAAACATATCTGCTTTTGAAAGTTTGATAATATAACTGGGTTTGGGATCGACAAAATGCGGATTCTGATAGCCAGTTGCGATTGAAGATACATCAACTTTATCTTTGCCGATTAATTCAGTAATACTCTTTAAATCAGCGGTTGTGGTAACAACAGTTATTTTTGTGGCGTTAATCCTGGAAGTTGCAATAAACGCGAGAAGGATGCATACAATTTTCAGTTTCATTTTTTTATATTTAATTATTAATATTGATGAGCTCCATGTGTTCCAATCACAAAAATCCATCGAAGCAATATCTGGTTCTGTTCCTTTGCCATATTGCTTGAGGTTGTTTTTCCTTCAATTTCCAGCTTTTGAAATTCAGTGGCGTACCATCCGATGGTTGCCGAATATGAGTTCTCAATGGTACCCGAGGAATAAGGTTTGTTTGTATAGCTATATATACCCGTAAAAAACATTCGTCTTGAGAATTGAAAATTTATAAGTGAATACATGCCAAAAGAATTAACGACCTTATGATCTAAAGTGTCTGCGTTGCTGAAGTAGGCTTCCGACTGCCAGGTAAAGGATTTGTAGGTATTAAATTGCACCGGTTTCCATTTATAAGTAAGATCCGTAGCGGCAATGTTAGTCCTTAAATCATAAAAGTTGTGCCCTGTAATGCCTGAGAATCCTAATTCCAGAGTAGCATTTGGCGACAGGTCAAAGAAGTTTTTCAAATGTACCAGTTCAAGATAGGTGTTTCCAACGCTTCTCGAAAAACTCGGATTGTCAATTGGACCATCGGTAACTTGTACTACCAGTTCCTGGTAAAAAAGAGAATTTGGAATCAGCCAGCTCAACGAAACTCCTTCATCATTTATTCCTTCGCCAAAAAAACTTTCATAGGCGTCTGGCAAACTTATGAATGGCAAGGCATGAGAATGTACAGGGTTAATCCTACCCATTGCACTTTTAAACTTTCCTACTTTTAACTGCAAATGTGCAGGCAAAGAAAGTGTAGTAAGATACCCTTCCTCCAGATCTTCAGTAAACTTGCCAGTTGTGGGGTCTTTGCCCAGTGTAAAAAAGAAATCGGCTCTGGCATAAGGATCCACAACTGATTGTAGAGAAAGTTCAGCTTCATTGATTCCGGCGTCAAAATTTCTCCTGACATTGTTCTTGTAGGAAGCTTGAAAGTCGCCAATTACACTTATGTCGGGGAGAGTGGAGGGCGCAGTTCTTACTTGAAAGGGCGGAGCCGTAGGCTGCGAGCTATTTAATTGTTTTTCAATTTGTTTTAATAAAACGGAATCCGGTTTTGCAATACTATCATTCTGAGAGAATAGTTTTGCCGGAATTGATGAAAAGAATACGGCTATCAGGGCTGCCTTTATAAAATAATTCATTACATGGTTTTTTAAATTTAATAATACATTAAGAAATATAATGAAGCATTTAAAGCAAATGTTTCACTTAAACTAAGCAATAGTATTCTGCCTGTCAGGAATTAATAGCAACGATTTATGCACTGAACAAATTCGTAAAAAACACCTCAAATGATGCTATAATTCAAATTTGTAAACCGGGTGGCGCGTTACAAAATGTAAAATTGCAAATATATGTAATTAAGACCAATAACTTAAGATTTTGTTCGCCAGTCAATCCTTTTGATATAAAAATTCAGAGTTTTCTGTGATCATTCAGGTCATTAGAACCTGTCCGGGTAAAAGGAAATTGACAAGTTCTTTAATCATGGCGGCAACACCTTAAATGATGACATAGTGCATAACTATTTCTCGTTTTCATTAAGCACCACTGCCTCATAGATGTAAATGTCAGCATTTTTCCATCCTTCCCATCCCAGACCGGCCTTGTCGCGAGAAGTATAACCCAGGAATTGCTCAAGAGTCCAGTGATTTCCTGTGGCAACCTGTGGCAGCATTGTGCCTGATCTGAAATCTTTCTTTATATATATGCCATGTTTGCCCAGAACAATTTCAGAAATGTTTTTGATCTTTTTCAAAGGTCCCAGAACCGAAATTTCTATTTTGATCTTATCGAATTCTTCTTTTGAGAGAGGCGTGAAACGAGTGTCCTCAAATGCTGATGCTATAGCCATCTGGTTCACAACTTCATAAAGTGGGTCAGTCGAAGTGAACCTGCCTATGCATCCACGCAGATTGCCGTCGATATTCAGGGTAACAAAAGCACCCATGTTTTTTTTAAGATTCGGTGAGATAGTTGACGGATCAATGGTAAGTCTCTTATTTTCAAAGAGCATTTTTTTGATGCTGTTCCTGGCTATCGAGAAGAGGTGATTGATCTCTTCTTTTGTAAATGACACTTCAGAAGCCATACCTTGCTCACTGATGTTTTTTTGATCCTTCTCAATAAGGGCAATAGCATTATAGCCGACTACCTGATCTTTATTCCCGGAAGGAGAATCGCCTGAATTGCAGTAGCTTATCTCTTTGAATTCCAACTTTGGATCTTTATTTACAAGATACATTAAAGTCAAACCTGATGTCCAACCGCACATGCTGGTCGCTAAATTAGGGACAGACTTTTCGTCATTTGTTTGAAGGGTCTTCAAAAAAGTTTCACTGTCACCCGAAATTATTGCATCAGCAGTGTTTTTATCAACTTCCTGGGCATCTTTGTACGGAGGATAATGTGAAAAATCGCTGCTGATAACAAATAAATTATCATCGGTAAACCATGGTCTCAACGCTTCAGCTATAGCTTTTATAGTCCTTAAATTGTCTGTGGCGATAATTATAGGAACAATTTGTGGAGGATTTGGAAAATAGTACTGGATAAACGGCATTTGATTTTCCAGACTGTGTTCCCGAATATGTGCAGTTTCCGGAAATATGAAAATTGAATTCTTTCTTAGCTTTTCAGCGATTTCCCTGTTCACTATCAGCTTGCCCAATGGCGTAACATAATCTCCTGTGTGATAAATTGAAGCTCCGTCGAATGCCATAATATGACTTGACCCGATAATGAAAATATTTTTATATACGGCATTCTTCTGGATGCATGAAAATGCTGAAGCAGCAATTCTTCCGGAATATTCATATCCGGCATGGGGGCTTATTATAGCTCTTACTCTCCAATTTTTTGTTGTTTTTACACAGGAGGAGAATAGCTGTGTAAGATCTTTAGTAAGTGCCTCTTTATCTGATGAATAGAACTTTCCTGCTGCATAGGGTTCCCTGTCTGCAGATTTGGTCTGGGAAAAAGCTTTCATTGTGATAAGCATTGTTATGGTAATAAAAATTAACCTGTACATGATTTATGCATAATTTTTGATAAAGTTATGCCAAAAAAATAAAAGATTGTTTTTCGCAGCCGTTAAAATTTAAATACAATATATGACAAGATGCAATGCCGGAAGTCTTGACCACTTTAAGCCGGTCTATTGCATTTGACATAAACAATGGAACATCAAATAATTATTCAGGATTATGAATGAAAACAGAACTTCAAATGAATGTCAGAATAGTCTGTTATCCATTTTTTTTGTTATTACCTCTTTGTATTCAATTCATTTTTTACTATTAACTTGATGGCAAATTGGGGAATTATCATTTTTGTATTTATAAGTGATTATAATAATTTAACCGTTTCACAGGTTATAAGACAAATTTCTTAAAAGGCGCACATTTTGAATTTAAGCAAATATTAAAATGGAGGACATACTAATGAAAAAGACAAATGGAATGACTCGAAGACAATTTATGCTTACATCTTTGGCTGCCTCAGCAGGACTGGTGGTAGCTGGAAAAGGGCTTTCTCAGAGTGCACAGCTTAAAAAATCCGATATGAAGGTCGGCTTATATGGCATCACCTTGCTTGGAATATGGTTTCGGGGAAAAGCATCTTCCTTGGAAGAACAAATTAAAATAGCTAAAAAGCTAGGCTATGATGGTGTTGAGATTGAAGGGAAACGTCCTCATGGAAATCCACTTGACTGGCCTGCAAAAAGATGCAAAGAACTGCTTGTTCTTGCCGATAATGAAGGAATCCCAATTTATGGTGTAGCAGCGAATAACGATTTTAGCAGCCCTATTCCCGAATTCCGTGAGGCTCAGATTGCTTATGTTAAAGATTTAATAAGAATGACAGCAGATATGGGTGGGAAAACCCTCCGGATATTCCTTGCATGGCCAGGAATAACAAAACATCCTCAGCTCGCTAAATATGAAGTGGCAAAAGATATCTGGAAATATACTCATGCAAAATTTTCTGAAGAAGAAACCTGGGGTTGGTGCCGTGATGGAGTGGCAGAATGTACAAAGTATGCTGAAGATGTAGGCGTAATTCTTGCGTTACAAAATCATGTTCCGGTAATCCGTGACTATCGGGATGTATTGAAAATGGTAAGCGAAGTCAATTCTCCCAATCTAAAGGTTTCTCTGGATGTCTGGGCATTGGATGAAAAGACTCCTGAATATATTCAGACAGCTGCCAGGGCAGTGGGCAATTTGCAGGTCTTGTCACATTATGGCGATGATATTTATGATCGCGATTCAGATGGCAAAGTAAATGGGGCAGAATATTATAAACATTTCATTGGGGCAATGCATGAAATTGGATTTAAAGGTTATCTTGGCTATGAATTATGTCATCCTCTCCCTGTTGAGAACGGACAAACCGTTGGCATCGAATATGCACAAAGAAAAGCGCAGGAAGCCTGTGAATTTATGAAGCGAATAATTAAAGAAACTGCACGGACATAAAAAAAACTACATGAAATTCAGGAAGCAAAGTATCAAGGAACTTTTAGATAATGGATCAAATTTCAAATCAATAATTTTCATTTTCATATTTGTATTTCAGTCAGTTATCCTTTTCTCTCAGGATGAGATTCCAGATTCTTTGATCGATGAGCGTATTAAATATATTCAGAATATACTGAATCAGGGTCAACCAAATGCTAACCGCTGGTGGTATGGTTGGCTGGCCGGCTACAGTGCAGCAACAATTGGACAGGGAGCCATCTGTTTATCGAGCAACGATAAGGGAACAAGGCAGGATATGGCTCTTGGTGCTGCAACTACTTTGCTGGGAGCTGCCGGGCAGTTACTCAGTCCTATGGTACCAGGTTACGCACCTGATCAGCTCATGCAAATTCCTGAAGATACTCATGAGGCACGACTACAAAAACTCAACAATGCTGAAGAATTGTTGAAGGCAAGTGCTCTCAGAGAAAAATCTGGAAGATCTTGGCAGGTTCATGCAATTTCCAGTGCTGTAAATTTGACCAGTGGGCTTATCACCTGGCTTGGATTCAGGCGAAATGTATGGGCAGGTGTGGAAAATTTTGCTCTTAATAGTGTTATAACCGAGGCCCAAATCTGGACTCAACCGACAAGAGCCATGAAGGATTATCAAAACTATTGCCAAAGATTTAAATCAGGAGAGAACCCGATTTCACTGAAATCCGATTTAAGCTGGTTTGTAAGTGTTGCTCCGGGAGGCATTAAAGTAAAAATAGTCTTTTGATTATACTGTTGATAATTTTACGTCCTTGATACATTGAAATGATAGGATCATCTGAATACACAAGTCAGAACAAATCCGAAAAATGGGAACAATCTTTAAAAAGATATTCAGCCTGTTCTTCTTCCTCCAGGCTTTCACGCCTCAATCATTCCTGTATTCGCAGGTGTCTGCCAAAGATCAGGTTACTGATACAGTCCAATGCCGTGATGAGATTGGACAGAGTTATGCTCTTTATCGGCCGGCACAATATGATTATAAAAAGAGCTGGCCGGTCATCCTTATTTTTGATCCTTCGGCAAGGGGAAGAACAGGCGTTAGTACCTTCATTGAAGCAGGCAGAAAATATGGATTCATCCTTGCCTGTTCAAACAATTCGCGCAATGGACTGGCAGGAGATAACTTCACTGCCGCTGCTGCAATGCTTCAGGATATTGAAGAACAATTCACTGTAGATCAGAGACGGATCTATGCTGCAGGTTTTTCAGGAGGATCACGTTTTGCAATGGCCTTTGCTGTAAAAGAAAAGAGGATCTCCGGTGTTATAGGTTGTGGGGCAGGCCTGCCTAATGACAGGAATTATCTCCCAGCGGGAAATTCCGACTTCTTATATTACGGCCTGGCAGGCACCCGTGATATGAATTATCTTGAAATGCACGACCTGCCTGGCTTCTTCAGCAACCAGACCAGGGTGATATCATATCTCAGGACATTCTCCGGGGGTCATCAATGGCCCGGTTCCGATTTGATCACTGAAGCTGTGGAATGGTTTGTCCTTCAGGCAATGAACAGGAAAATAATACCGGCCGATCAGACATTTCTTTTATATATTGAAAACAAAACACAAAACCTGATCAATTCGCAGCTATCCGCCGGAAACCAGGCTGATGCAATAATGTACATGAGGTTTGCCGCAAGAGACTTCCAGGGAACTCCTTTTGCCTCCCGGATGACACAGTTGTTGACTGATTCCGAAAAATCGGCTGAATATCATATGGCAACCCGCAAATGGAATAAAATGGCTGCAACTGAACAGGAGAGAAAAGAAAAATATCTGAACTACCTGAGTGAGATCGTTAATTCAGGTTCATTACCCGACAGTGCATCAGCCTGGTGGAAAAATGAGATTAGAGCACTTATAAGGCTTCGTGATAAAGGCAGTCCTGAAAACAGCCAGATGGCATCAAGAGTCCTGAATTTCATTTCTATCCTCTGCTCTGAGCAGGGGACATTATATAACAGGAACAGGTTTTATGCACAGGCATCCTTCCTTTTTGAGATCTGCACATTGTCGGACAGTGATAACCAGAATAATTATTATAATCTTGCAAGGTCCCTTGCCGGATCAGGTAAATCAAAGGAGTCTGTTGATGCACTTTCTGCAGCCATGAACCATGGTTTTAATTCACGAAAAACGGTTGAGTCTGATCCTGCCTTCGGGAAGATCAGGGATGACTCCCGGTATAAAGCCCTGATACTTAAAATGAAATAGAAGATCTTAGAATCTACCTTCCTGAAATCCGTCACCAATTCCGTCAACTTCTAAAATTCAAAATCCCGCAGATCATTGATCTTAAGTGTTTTACAATTCTTAATAGTATTCCCAATCAGGTATATCCATCCGTGGATTAAAGTGATTTTCTTTTGCATATTGATTTCTGACCTTAAGGACCTCTTCTGCCCATTTTCCTAACGGATAATGTATCTCTCGATATATTAAGTAACTCATATCTGCTGTTCTGCCTGGAAGATGATCTTTAATATCATCAACCTGGAATAAATATTTACGTCCATTTGCCTCTGCTACACATGGATACCAATCCTGATACCATAAAGATATTACCGATTTTAACACTTCATTACGCTGGTCCCTGATTACTGTAACCTGATTAAGGGCTTGATCAATGAGGGATATTGCAGCAGCAGGATTTGTGGAAGCAACATTTGATGATAGTTTTAGAAATTTATCGATACGTTGTAAATCAATTAACATATTCAGATTTTGTCTGCAAAGCAGAGCAACAGACTGCATTACCTGTAAATTATATTGCTGAAAATCAACATTTTGGATATTGCGTTGTAAAAGGTCAATAAGTTCATCATTCTCTTTAAAAAATCTTTCAGCTGATTGAAGACGCTGTAAATTATCAGCGCTCCAATCTTTGTCTAAGGATAGATCTCTATTTGAGGGGACTGGTAAAACCGGCAAGGTCTGATCCATGGCAGGTTTAGGAATGTCGTAAATACCCTCGGAATTCCCAATTATTGGTGTCCGTAGTTTTGAGGGTTGCCAATCCCAGCTATTATTCCAGAACTCAGCCTGATTGCTTAACAATTGATAAACCCGGTTCATTTTAAAAATTTTGGCTCCATAAAAAGATATAAAGAACCGGTCTGTTAATTCCTGAGCTGTTTGCAGAGTATTATTCCATCCGGCTGCAGTCCCTGTGACGTATCCCAGCCAGAAAGTCTCAGGATTTAGACCGGCGTCACCCCAGGCAGCGACAATGACTCCCAATAAGTCAGATTTTCCACCTGTAACAACCGGGTAGATTTCTTTCAACAGACCTTCAACGCGACCTATTGGTATTTTCTGTTGCTTTAGCTCATCACTTTTACTAATCGTTAAATCATTCGAACTCAAAGGATAATAGTTTGGGAAAAGTGGCTCTTCTCCCTGGGTTGAGGTATAAATAAGCTGGCGAATTCCATGTTGTTTAAAAGCCGGGGCCCATTTTTCGTTGTATTCTCCATTAATTAAATGAGATGGTAATGCATTGATATCATATGCGGTTAACGGATATTCTCCCCAAAATATAACGGTTCGTCCTTTTTCATGCAGTTTATTTGAGATTCTTGTAATAAAATCCGCCAGTAATTTCCCATTGCCCCCTAAAGCTTCAGCAGCCTCCTTCTCGTTTTCTGTTTTCCCAACATAGTAAGGCTCATCTGTTGAAAGCAGGATATATTGTCCACCCAGGTTGGCATCTATCAGGTTTTCAAACATACCTGATAAAAGATCATAAGTTTTTGGATTGGTAACGCTTAGCTCATAATTTGAATTGGTCAAAGCCCGTAAGCTGGCAAATTCCGGATGTTTCAAAATGAATGAAACATGTGCCGGTGCGTCTAAATATGGAATCAGCTCAATAAAATGATCTTTGGCATAATCCGTCAATTCCTGATATTCAGCTGGTGTAAATGCGTAAGGTTCAACTATAGGTTTACCACTTTCAAATTGAAAATGTCCTTCCAGTTTCAACGCAATTGCATTGATTTTGAAATAAGCGGCTTGTCTTATGACACGTTTAAACGTTTCCAACCGCTCCAGGTGATGAGCACAATCCCAATAAATCATTCGTAATTCCAAATCAGGCCAGTCATAAATCTCCCCTTCGGGCAGGAATACCTTTCCATTTTTCATTCTTAATAATTGAAGAAGAGTTTGAATTCCATAGAACAGACCGGCAGATGCATTTGCATTGATGGAAATTTCAGAAGCATTCAATTTTAACCGATAAGCCTGATCCATTAATACAGCATAGGTTGAGTCACTAGCGCATGGAATTGGCACAGAACCTGATCTGAGAATCAACCGGATTATGTAATGTTGATTATTATTATTATTTGTCCTTGAATTTATTTTTATATCGCCACGTTCTTTTAATCCCGCTATCAGGCTTTGAACGGGAGGACTATCTATCGAAAGATTGCTTTCCGACTCCAGAATCCAATTATCAGTTAATAGGAAATCCATTCCCGAAAAAGATATTTTTTGCGGAATTGGCAATAAGCCTAAATCTGTATTTGCGTTTGACCTGAGTGAATCAGCATTTATCTGTGAATAACTACAGAAGGATATCAGAATTTCAATAAGAAATCCTGCTAATAAAGATGAATACCTGTAGTTTCTTTCTAAACTTTTATTTTTTGGATTTTTGAATAAATCCATTGTGATCCGTCGTTTTATTGTCTGAAGTTGAAGCATATTGTGTTACATCTCAAATTTAAAAAGAAATTACTATAACTTTTATTATTTTAAAACTTTAAGAGATCTGATGTGAGCAATTTTCTCATTTATATCAACTTGATGAGGCATTTATTTGATTTTATTCAAGTTACAAAATCCATCATCAATTCCGTCACCTGCTAAAATTCAGAATCCCGCAGATTATTGATCTAACTTGATTTACGATTTAAAGAAGTTGCGCCATTAGCGCTAAAAAACTTTTCTTTTAATTTCAATAGCCCTTTCCCTGCACACTTCATGGCAACAGTAACAATGAATACATCTCGCCTCGTTTACCAAAACCTTGTTCTTTTTTTTATTGTCAAAACGCAAAGTCTTAACGGGACAGATATCAATACATTTTGAGCAGCCAATGCAAAGCTTACTGTTAAATACAGGCCTTTCATTGAACCTTCTCAGGAATGGAGTTTTCTTTTTAATGTACTTAAATATGATGCCCGCTTCACCGCCTTTGTCAATGCGTTTAAAATCTCTGACAACAATTGTATCAGGATCAGTTCCTTTAATAATTATATCGTTAATATTTTTAAGAAGGAACCCTCTTTCAAGAGCAATTTTGTTTGTTGGAATTTCAAGAGGATTATATCCCACAATGCGGCTTGCTATTATATCCAGTGCAAGCGGATTGACAGAGGCCAACAATACATTGACCTTCTTTGGGTATCCGTTGCCAGGACCAGGACCTTCCAAAGCAACAATTCCATCCATTATGTGGAAATGTGGTTTTATAACCTCTTCCAGGTCGACAAAGAATTTACCGAACTTGTACCTGTCTGGATATTTTACATGCTGCATTGCTTTGTTGAAAGCAGGAACAAATCCGAAAATGTTTTTCATAGCTCCTGAAAAAATCATGAGCTCATGGTTCTTCAGCTTTGAAAGTGAGATTATCAGATCGACTTTTGTAATCAGTGCCGTGATTTTTATTTCAGTGTTCCCGACTTTCCTTAAAATGGCTGCTTCATTAAACCTGACCCATGTGGCACCGCATTTATTCACTACTTGTCTGATTCCGGATTTTTCACCTGTAAATTTCTGCGTATCAAAAGTCGGTGAATCTCCGACAAATACAGTCGCACCTCTTGACTGAAGATACATTATAACAGCTTCAACAACAACTGGATGAGTTGTTGTTGCCCTAACTGGTTCATCATCGGAAAGAATATTGGGTTTCAACAGTATCGTTTTCCCGGCAGGATCCGGACCATCACTTTCCGTATAGAGCCATGCAACATGTTTCTCTATCTCCTCAGGATTGTATTCAAAACACCTTCGTACAGCAACAGTCGAACCCATAGTTTCTATTGTAAAAATCTGGTAGCAAATCTGTAATACAATCTCCGGGGTAAAATTGATATGATAAACTTTATTGCCCTGTTCCGGAATCCCGGAATTACAACAACTTTATTTTTCTTCCTCAGGTTCCTGATGGATATTTTAACGACATCTTCAGGTTCCATCCATGGCAGGATTTGCCAGTTTTTAAGTTCGGACAGTTTCAGGCCTGCTCTTTCATGAAAATTGGTATTGCGCACAAAACCCGGGCAAAGTACCTGTACTTTGATGCCTTTGTCTTTGAAACTTATATGCAAAGATTCCATGAAACTATTGCTGAACAGCTTGGTTGCCGAGTACATTGCATCCTGAGGAACAGGCATAAATGAAACCAGTGAAGACAAATTAATTATCGTCCCTTTACTGTTACTGGTCATATTTGGAAGAGCTGCAAGAATTAACCGGACCGGAGTACTAATATGCACTTTTACCATGCTTTCCAGGCTGCGGATGTCATTCTTCCAGAAAGCTTTTCCGAAAAAAAATCCTGCATTATTTATAAGGATTTCTATATTATTATCCCTTTTTATTATCTCCTCTATTCGTGCTACATCATTTTCATTTGCGAAGTCTGCAAGGATGGTTTCAACATTTACGTTGTTTTTTATTTTCAGTTCTTCTACATCAAGTGAGATTTCATCATCCGGATGTCCGGTAATAATAAGGTCATAGCCTTGTTGTGCAAAATGACGCGCAAACGCAGCACCTAGCCCGCTCGTAGCGCCACTGATAAAAGCAACACTCTTTCCCATGGAATAGAATTAGACCTTTTAAAATTACTAATTTACTGAGGAAGAATATGAAAGGTTAAAACAAATATTTAATTGACTTTCATAAAATTATTAAATATCTTTACATTATTGACTGGTTTTTTTCAAAATAAGAACCTCCTCTTTTCGAAACATCTCTACCCATGATTCAAAGAGAAAAACTTTACAGATTACCATGGTCAAAGACGGATAATCCGGGTGGATGGGTAGAAGTTACAGATACCTGCGATCTTCATTGCCCGGGTTGTTACCGGCATCAGCTAGAAGGGCATCGTCCTGTTGACACAATTAAAAAAGACATTGATGATCTTATAAGACTCACCAATTGTGATTGTATCGCAATTACAGGGGGAGAACCGCTGGGTTATCCTCATCTGCTTGAAATCATAAGTTATATCGCTTCAAAAAAAATTAAGCCTATGGTCTTTACCAATGGCCTTTTACTGACTCCGGAACTTGCGAATGATTTGAAAAAGGCCGGTCTTGCAAAGATGCATTTTCACATTGACAGCGCTCAGGAAAGACCAGGTTGGACAAACAAACCAGAAACTGAACTGAACGAACTGAGGCAATATTATGCAGATATCCTCTGGAATACCAAAAAAATACAGTGCGGGTTTCATGTAACCATATTCCGGTCCAATCTGGAGTATATTCCGGAAATCCTGAAGTGGTGTCAGAAAAACATAGCGAGAGTGCACCATATATCATTTCTGGCGTACAGGGCTATAGCCAAAGATCCGATGTACCAGCTGGTAGCCAATGGGAAAATAATTGACCCCGAACAAGCATTGGGGAGCAATCCTAAACCCGAAGAGATCAATATCACAACTGAAGAGATGTATAGCTATGTGTTTAAAACCAATCCAGACCTTCGCCCCTCTGTCTACCTGAACGGGACATCAGTTCATGAAACAAACAAGTTTCTCATTATAGTTAGTACCGGCACTTCCAGGAACCATCTTGGGGTTCTGGGACCGAAAACCATGGAAATGGCCCAGATGTTTTACCATTTCTTCAATGGAAGATATTTTGCTTTCCTTGAAAATCCACGACCCGGGAAAAAACTATTCTTTTTGTCTTTATTCGACAGTGAGATTAAAAAGGCATTTGTTAAATATCTTAAAGCTTCAGTAAGAAATCCCATCCGTTTATTTGATAAGGTCTATGCGCAAAGCATCCATTTGCAGCAGCCTATTGAAATCCTGGAAGGTATGATCAACCTGTGTGATGATTGCGTCAATATGATGGTTTATAACGGCAGGCTGATCAATTCATGCAGGTTAGATGAATACAGGATGTTTGGGGGACCAATAAACGTAATAAAACAAAAGGATTCTCAAAATTAAGCAGCAATGTTCCCTGACCGAAAATATATGTACAATTTTCCCTGGACAAGGAGTGATAATCCAGGAGCATGGATTGAGGTTACAGATATTTGCAATTTAGCGTGCCCTGGTTGCTTCAGACGGAATAATTTCGAAGGGCACAGGTCTCTGACTGAAATAAAGAAAGAAATTTTGCAATGCCGTGATATGACAAACTGCAGCAGGATCTCCATTTCAGGAGGTGAGCCTTTATTATATCCGGATATCATTGAAGTAGTAAAATTCATTACTTCTCTAAAGCTTAAATGCATTATCCTGTCTAATGGAGAATTGCTTACACCCGATTTTATAGCAAAGCTCAGTGAAGCAGGCCTGTTTCAGTTCTTTCTGCATGTTGACAGCGGCCAGAACCGGCCAGGCTGGACAAACAAAACAGAAGCTGAGATAAACAATCTGCGACAATATTATGTCGACATGGTTCATGATACTGGAAAGATAAAATGCGGTTTTAATATGACTATCCGGCATTCAAACCTTAATGAAGTACCGGATATTGTACGATGGTATCGCGCAAATATTGACAGGGTAAGTCATCTCTCTTGCATCGCTTTCAGAGGAATCCCGAATGATGTGGCTAATGTAATGCGCTTCAATGGACAAAAAATCACACTTGATTCTTTGCCCGATGCGATTAAGCCAGACGAAGAAATTGATATTTCCTCTACCGATATACTTGAAAAGCTTAGTTCTTACCTGGATTATGTTTATCCTTCGGCATACCTTAAGGGCACTACGCGACCTGAGACTTTCAAATTAATCACTATCAATAATATAGGTTCCAGAAAACAAATCTACGGGGCTATTGGGGAAAAGACTATGAAGATGTATCAGGATCTTTATTATAAGCTCCATCATAAATATGATGCAACTGTTCCTGGATTTGGGAAGATGGTTTTTTTCATGGCATTTTTTGATAAGGAAATTCGAAATGCATTTAGAAATTATTCAAGAATTGTAATTAAGAATCCATCACGGCTTTTTGAAAAGATATTTGTTCAGAGTCTGGTAATTCAGCAACCTTTTGAGGTTATTGATGGCGAACTGAATTTATGTGACGGATGCATAAATCTTATGCCCTATAAAGGAGAAATGATTAATTCATGCCGCCTTGATGAATACAGGCTGCTGGGCGGCCCGATCAAATATAGCAAGGAGACAATAAGGCAGCCATCTCAGCAATAAAATAATACTTATGAATATGCTTCAGATTCAGGAAGTTGTCAGCAAATCGGATTTGAAAGAATTTATTTATCTGCCTGAAAAATTGCATAATAATCATATTAACTGGGTACCCCCGATCTATAAGGATGAATGGGATTATTTCAATCCAAGGAAGAACAGGGCTTTTTCATATTGTGATACGACTATAATTCTTGCACGGAGCGAAGGCAAAGCAGTCGGAAGAATTATGGGTATTATTAACCGCCGCAATAATGATGAAAAAAAAGAAAAGGTTGCCAGGTTTTCCTTTTTTGAGTGTATTAATGAAAGGGACGTTTCTGATCTGCTTCTGAGTTACATAGAGAAATGGGCTACGGATAAAGGCATGACCAAAATAATTGGGCCCTTTGGTATGTGCTACCATGATCCGATCGGATTCATGACTGAAGGATTTAATGAGAGACCATCGCTTACAGCCAATTACAATTTTGAGTATATAATTTCACTTCTGCAATCAGCGGGTTATAGTCGTGAGACTGACCTGGTTGTTTATAAGATCGATATTTCTAAAGAGCTTCCCCCCATATATGAGCGTATACAAAACAAGGCTTTACAAAATCCAAAGCTCAGGATATTAACCTTTACAACCAGGAAAGAACTTCACAAGTTTATTCATCCTGTTCTGGCGTTGATGAATGAAAGTTTTATAGAAATTTATGGCTATTCACAACTTGATGAAAATGAGATGGTGGATTTAGCGAATCATTTTATTCCTTTGCTCGATCCAAAACTCGTTGCAGTAGTAACCTATGAAGAGGAGATTGCAGGTTTTATGATAACAATTCCCAGCATCAACGAGGGAATTATTGCTGCCAGAGGTCATCTTTTCCCTTTTGGCTTTTTAAAAATCCTGAAAGCTTCAAAAAATGCAAGTCAGCTGGATTTGCTAATAGGTGGAATAAAAGCAAAACACCGTGGGATGGGTATTGATGTATTAATAGCTGTACACATCATTAATATTGCCAAAAAGGCAGGTTTTAAATCTATCGATAGCCATCTGGAACTGGAATCCAACTGGAAGATGAGGGCAGAAAATGAAAAATTGGGTGGCACGGTCTATAAAAAGTACAGAATCTTTCAAAAAAACCTTAATTAAAAAAGTTTGTTGTTAGGCGTGCAAAACGACGGTCCGACCCGGGGAAATCAACCCCCGATGCAATGGTAACAAGGATACCCATTCCGATTGCCAGGATGAATGATAAAAGATTGGGCTGGAATACCAGTACCGCTCTGTTTGGTAAAGCCGTAAAGATGATTCCTAATAAGATATTAAGTACCGCTATCAGTTGATATATCTTCATCCCTGCCCAATATGGCGTCTGAGGTTCATAACGGAATGATTCTTCCACAAACCGGCCTGTCCCGTTAAGTATTAAATATATTCCAACAATGAAAGAAGAGGAGATTCCGATGTCGAATAGCCTGATTAATACCAGGCCTGTTATAATACTGATTCCAATTGAATAGAGCTGTGTCGGGTGCAGGGGAACACCAGACAGATCTGATATCTTTTTTACACGGGAATCAGGATGTATAAAGCTAAAGCCGATATTTTCTTTTGCAGGCTTCCCATGGCAACTGCCCTGAACGAGGCATTGGAGACGTCCTATGGCCTCGATCCATGGTGCTGCCATGGTGAAGGATGCCAGCAAAATGAAAAAGTCAACTGAAAAAACATAATGCGCCACTGCGCATGCAATTAAACCTCCTGTAAATGCTCCATAATAGCTGAAGGGTCTCAGTAATTTCGGAGAACCTTCAAATATCCGCGGCCAAAGGCCGGTTCCGATAATGACAAATATCAATATTAATAAAACGACAAAAGCATACTGCCGGCCAAGGAAAAAACCTGCCAGCAGAACTGCAACAAATCCTGCAGCTCCCCCGTAAAAGCCATGATTTATTATTTTTATCGGACCAATTCTCCATTCCTGCCAGCTATTTGAAAGGCGTTCAGCCTGCAGCCGTATATATTTCCAGATCTGCTGCCTATAAATAATTATTATGAATGTACAAAAACCTGCGGCAACATCGAGGATGGAATGAGCGCCGGTTGTTATACAGCTTACCGAGATCAGTGCCGCCAGGGCATACCATATCCACTTGAAGCGGACAAAACTTCTGCTGAAATATGCTGCAGCCACGAATGCCCATATTACATGACAGGAAGGCAGGGCGCCAGATTCGCCGTCGATTGAACGTTCAAACAATATGAGACGGCCCAGGAATGAGTGAGGAATGAAACCTCTTTGTTTCACAACCAGAGGAAATACCAGGTAAATGATCCCCACAATAATTATGGTAAACCATATATCAGTTATAAAACACCTTAATTGCTTCCTGGTTTTTATTACTAAGGGGACTAATAAGGAAAATAAGATGGCAAACGAATAGAACACTTCTGAAAACTCCCATATTGGCAGATGTTTCTCAAAAGGAAGATTCGTTCTGATTGCATCCTCCGGAGCTCCGATAAATATGAAAGTCTCGTAAATGATTAACCACGGTACAAAAACAAGAAAATATGATGATATTCTATCACTAAACGATGGCAAAATGTTGGAAGCAGAGGGAAGTGACAGGAAGGGTTTATAATACTGTGTACCAAAAACTGACTGAGTTTTTTCATTTTCGAATCCTGTGACATATGCGACCAGCAGCAGAGTGAATATCGGACTTACCAGCCAGAATCCGGATGCCGACCGGGTAACTGCCGATAATCCAA
The DNA here is from genome assembly GCA_050014255.1 of Bacteroidales bacterium. Lineage (GTDB taxonomy): Bacteria > Bacteroidota > Bacteroidia > Bacteroidales > VadinHA17 > LD21. The sequence continues at coordinate 69,952 of JBEKDR010000005.1, forward strand.
AACTAATCAATGCAGCACCGGAATAGATGGGATGTCTTGTGAAGGCATAAATGTCATTTTTTACAAATTTCTTTGGCGGAAATGCAACTCCATTGCCCAATCTCCAAAGATTCCACATACCTGAGCAGACAAATATTGCTCCTGTAAATAAAAGTATATATCCAAGGAGTAAGTTATCCGGCAGTGGTAACGTTACAATATTCCTGGTGTACTTAGCCCAGAGAATGAGAATAATAGGAATTACGGCAGCAAACAATAACCCATATAGAAACCTGCCTGCTATTTCCTTTGTTTTCACCATTTTACAATTTCAAATAATGATCAGCCATCTGATAAGAAAACAGAATTTTTGGAAAGGATTGTTTTTGCCTTTTGCTTTATTTCTACTGCTTACCGGAGTCTGCTGTTAAAGAATATTTTTAAAAATCCTCATAATAATAAGGATTTAAATAAAATTAAAATCAACTCACGCAAATGTGAAATAAAAGACCGCATCTACATTCCAAAATGGGTCGCAAAAAACTATTGGTTTTATTGCTCATTTACCAAAATTAAACCTTAATTCTTCATGAAGCAAGAAATATTTGTTTTTCGCCCCGGGGGTTTTGCTTAATATTATTAATGATGTAGTTTGTTCTTTTCGTACATTAACAATACAAGTTGATAAAATAAAATTGACTTTGGCTTAAACAAGGTGTAACTTTGATAATGACCTAATTGCAGAGATGTCTAAATTTTAAATATTTCTTCCTTTTATTAATAGAATTTGCAGTTTCAATTCTAAAAAGTTTTAAAATTGATATAGGCTAAACCTTTAAAAACTTTCATTATGAAAAACACACTAAGAATTTTATTGGTGGTTATGATCATTATGCCACGCATTAACTTGAATGCCCAAACATTTGGGATAAAAGGCGGGTTAAACTTATCCAATACTCTTGAAAAGGATAACACACAAACCTATAATGATAAGATGCTACCCGGAATCCATTTAGGTGCAACAATTGGCATCCCTTTGTCAGGTGAATCAATATTTCTTGAACCTGGGATTCTCTTCAATATGAAAGGTTCCAAATGGCAAGAAACTAATTATTCAGAAACATATGTTTTGTATTATTTAGATATACCATTAAACCTTAAGGTGGTGTTTGGAAGTAACAAGATTAAAGGATACGGCACAGTAGGTCCATATATTGGAGTAGGTTTAAGCGGGAAAGATAGTTGGACCAATGATGCCGTAAAAGGTTCTGAAACTATTAAATGGGGTAATGATGCAAACAATGATTTCTTAAAACGATTAGATTATGGCGTCGGGATTGGTGCAGGAGTAATTTTCAGCAGAGTTTTAGTAGGGATTGGTTATGATTTGGGTTTGGCAAATATTGCAGCTGATGCTTCAGGAGGATATAAAATCAAAAATAAGGTTTTACAAATATCCATTGGTTATTTATTCGGGGAAAAATAATTGAATAGAAAGTGTTATTTAGATAATTGCATACGGAATAATTTGTTTAAAAGAAGGGTCTTCTTCTAATTCACTTCTTCTAAGAAACAGACCATTTTGAACAATCAGTTTTAATACTTCACTATTTTCTTTTATTAAACCTTTTTTTTTATAGGTCATTAATTTCCAAAACTCGTCTGTTGGGAAAGCAAATACTAACTCCTCCATATTATTCATAATTTAACCGCAAAGTACGCAAAAAAGGCGACCCCCTGCCGCTACGCGTCTGTCCCCCTAAAAGGGGACTAAAACTGTTCTTTAAAAGGAATTTCACTAGACCGCAAGACTGCAAGACTGCAAGACCGCAAGACCGCTTTATACAGCCATACTCCTTTTGATTGGAGGATGAGGATTATAATCTTCCACAACAAAATCATCAATAGTTAGTTGATCAAAGGGTTTTTTTGTAATGTGTAATTTAGGTAAAGGTTTGGGTTCTCTTGACATTTGTTCAAGAATTGCAGTTACATGATCATATTTTTCTTCATTGCCGTCGCTGGGAGCATTTTTATTAATCCAATCAACAACTTCTAAATATTCTTCTCTTGCAGAAACATTTCTTATTCTTTTTTGTAGTTCCTTGAAATTTTCTCTGTGCCATTGAGTTCTCTTCCCAATGCCGGCATAAAAATGTGAATCTCCAAAAGTATGGATAAATGTTTTTGGAACCATCCCTGCTTCTTGAGCAATTACCTGGGTAAGAGCAGCATAACTGGCTATATTAAAAGGAACGCCCAGAAATTGATCACAACTTCTCTGGTAAAGTTGCAATTCTAACTCGCCTTCTTCATTAGCAGTTGCCTGATATAAAACATGACATGGGGGTAAAGACATTTTTGGAGTGTCTCCGGGATTCCATGAATCAACAATGTGTTTTTTCCCGGTTGGTTTCTTTCTTAGACCATTTATCAATTCTTTAAATTGATCTATTTCAACAAACTCCCCTTTGTCATGATCAAAATATTCCCATCTTCTCCATTGTTTCCCATAAATTGGTCCGGCATCGCCCCATCTTTCTGCAAACTCAGGATCTTCTTTTATTCTCTGACCATATTCTTCCATTGCTTTGTCCCAATCAGGAGAATACTTTACAATACCTTCAGGAATAATTCCTTCTTTTTGCATCCCGGGAAGATTGCCTTGAAAAGCATCAGGTCGCCATACAGGTGCGTTATTGTCTTCAAGATATTTAATATTTGTATCACCTCTTAAGAACCATATTGTTTCATGAAACATAGATCTTGTAGCCATCTTTTTAGTAGTTAATAATGGATACCCTTCTCTAAGATCATATTCGTTTTGATACCCAAATAACGAGATAATCCCCGATTCTTTGCTTCCTCCTTTAAAATTTGAACGATTAGAAGTTAAAATTGCTTTTGAATGATCTAAATATTGTTGCGCCATTTCTTATTCAGTTTAAGGATAATTATAGTCCAATAATTGGTTTTTAAAAATAGTTATTATTCCCGTCTGTTATCAGAATCCTAAGTTTAAAGAATAGAATAATTATTAACAAAAGGATGAACTGTAGGAGATGAGCCGTGTATCGTGAGTCGTGAGTCGTGAGTCTTTATTATTATTCCTGTTTGTTATCAGACTCCAATGTTTACAGAATAGAAAAATTATTAACAAAAGACATTAATCGTTGTTCTTAAATCACGCCCCGCGTCGGTTTCCCTCTAATTCGATCCAGTCAAAATTAGAGTTAACATGCTTAGTGCGTTTGCATTAAATTGATTGAATCATCGGAGTGCATGGCTATTTTAACTCCGTATTTCTCTTTAAGTATAAAACTATTTCCTGCGTGATCAAGATCACCATGTGTCAAAACAACGAGTTTGAGGTTCCCGGGATTGCAGCCAGCTTTTTGAAGTTCTTTCTCAAGATAAGCCCACCTGGCAGGAATACCGCTATCGATCAGAATATAATTAGTATCAGATTGCAGAAGATAGCAATTGACACCTCCAAGATTAATAGTCGTAATCTTTGTATCCATGCTCGTTTGTCAGAAAGTTATGTTAACCTGTTCATTTTCTCATAATAGCCCTAAATTCCTGGCATATCTGATTGCTTCATTTGTGTTGGCAGCTTTAATCTTTTCAAGAATATTCTGCCTGTGATTGTTAACGGTATTAACACTTATAAAAAGCTTATCAGCGATTTCTTTGCTTATAAAGCCTTTTGAGACTAAACCAAGAACCTCCAATTCTCTTGCTGACAGACTTTGCCAGGTATTTTCTTTGTCATCTTCATTAAATAAATAGTACTTACCATTTCGTAAGTTAATTACCCTGCGGTTAACCTTTTCAAATTTTTCATTTTCGGGCAACATATCTGAAAGCGATAAGCCAAGCCAAATCTTTCCACTTCTGGTCAGTTCTAACACCACAATTTGTTGAACAAAATGGAAATATTTTCCCTGGGATCCTAATCGGAAATTAAAAATTGTTTTATAATCTTTCTTTTCCTCCACCGGTAAATTAAAGCTGAATTCGAAGACTTTCTTATAGGTGTCAAGCACAAGAGGTCCGTCATCAGGATGCATTATAGAAATATAATAAGCTAGTCCGTATGTTTTAGCTTCCTGCATATCAACTTTTACCTGATCCTTGTACTTTGATCTGATGGTGATAAATTCTTTTCTGTACAGATCAAAAACTGCTATTGAACTGTTTTCAACCTCAGCCATTCTTTCCAGTAATGAGATACTGTTCTCAACGGTCTTGTAATCCGGAATTTCATTGCTGAAGTCTTGTTGAGATAAGACACTATCGATTGAGTCTTTTATAAATTTGATTTCCATAAAGAATGATGATAATTCACTATTGCTGACTATATCTCACCAGCTTAATTTTGTCGTCAGTAAGTGGTTCACAATTACAAAATTAAAAATAATTGTTAAAAAGGAGGAAAATAAAATGAATCAAACTATTGACGAGTTTTTCAATATCAAAAACTCAGAAAAACAATGGAAGAACATTTACACTTTGGGGGGTATCGCTACCATTCTTGCATTATCAGGAATATCGCTTGATGTTGTTATCGGCAATATCAATGGCGGGAACTTATCAGCTCTGCCACAAACGGCAATTGCCAGGTTTAATCAGTTTCATGATAATAAGTTCCAAGGCCTATATCATCTTGATTTGCTGAATATAATAGTTCAGATGATATTAATTCCTGCCTATTTTGCACTTTATGCAGTCCATCGCAATGGTAACAAAGCTTATGGATCTTTAGCATTAATAGTATTTCTTTTCGGATCAGTAATTATGGTTGCAAACAATACTGCCTTACCTATGCTTGAATTAAGCAACAAATTTTATTCAACAACAATTGAGTCGCAAAAAGTTTTATATGCTGCAGCCGGAGAATCTATGCTTGTTCAGGGCGCACATGGTAGCGCAGGAATATTTCTGGGGTTTTTCATTCCTAACATTGCAAATCTTATAATGTCAGTTGTAATGTTAAAAGGTAAAGTATTCAGCAAAACAAATTCATGGTTTGGAATTATCGGCAGTATATTAATGCTGCTGTATGTAATATTGGTCAACTTTGGTACGGGAGTTGAAAATATGGCAACTGTTTTTGCCATGCCCGGAGGGCTTTTACTTATGGTTTGGATGATCATGTTTATGATAAGGTTATTCAGACTCAGTCATGTTAGTTCAAAAGAAGTAAGCTTATAAATAAGGGGGAAAATTATATGGCAGGTTTAGGACATATTGGATTCGGGTTTGCTGCAAAACCGATTGCTCCCAAAGTACATCTTTTAGTTTTATTGATTGCTACAGAACTTATTGATATACTGTGGGGCGTTTTTTATTTTACAGGCATAGACCGTAACAAAGTTGGTATAGATTCATCCCCCTGGTCGCACAGTCTCTTCATGTCAGTGATCTGGTCTGTACTGGCAACGCTTATAGCTGCCCGCATTTATCATGACCACCGCTCAGGTATAGTTATTGGACTTCTTGTTTTCAGTCACTGGGTTATAGACTTTATCACGCATCCGATGGGTGCAATATTTGGCGGTACACCCTTACCACCCGATCTGCCTCTTTTCTTCAATGGTTCATCCAAAGTAGGGCTTGGCTTATATAATCACTCTTTCACTATCGCCATAGTAACTGATATTGGAATGCTCTTTATCGGGATTTTCATTTATGTCTTCTATAAAATTAAACTTGAAAAACAGAAATAAGCAGAGATATCGTGAACAAAATTACTAAGCAAAGAAAAGAACTAACCATAACACAAGTCATTCTAAGTTAGATCTTAAATATCTAAAGTGGTAATTTGTTGCTTTTATATAAAGAATATATTAAAAACAGGAGAGTTTTAAAATGGTTATAATTAACAATGGAAAATGTAATGGATGTAAAATATGTACAGATATTTGTCATGAACATTGTATGGATATTGAAAACAACCTGATCACTATCAGACATAATCAATGTAGTACCTGTGGTCAATGTATCGCCATCTGCCCTCAACAAGCTTTAACCTGGGATAGTGTTCAACCCACTGCCTTTAATAAAGAAGTATTGCCTTCTGATAAACAAGTTGATGAATTATTGAAAGAGAGACGAACAATACGAGATTTTTCTGACCGTAAGATTGATAAAATACTACTCGAGGAAATTATAAATTACGGGATATATGCCCCGGCGCATAGCTTTGATTTCAGAGCAATTATTGTAGACGATGGTAAGATAAAAGATTTGATCGATAAAATCCTCATGCAAGTTACGTTCAGGATATACAATTTAATCAGATCCGTTATACTACAAAAAATCGCAAGACTCATTTCACCGGTTCTTGAAGCTGAATATTTAAAAGCAAAATCAAAACTTTCAGTTGTTGTCGAAAGGAATACAGTATTTCCTACCTTTCCTTCAGCATTCATTTTAATCATTGCGGATAAAAGAGTGCCATTTTCTTTAGAGAGTGCCCAATATGCACTATATAATATGAATCTGTATTCTCAAACTAAAGGATTAGGATGTCGAAATCTTGTAGGTAACCAGGGAATCCTTAATAAGAATAAATCTTTTAGAAAAAGATTAGGGTTAAAGAAAAATGAACGTATCCGTGGGATGATTGGTATTGGCTATCCAAAGTTTAAATTTAAAAACAAAGTGCAAGGTAAAAAAATGAGCATTCAATGGAATGGCATACAAAATTGATACATTTATAAGTGCAACCAGGATACTGGAGAGCCTTTAAGAATTTACTTTAACAAATCTAAAGCCTTCGTATTACCGAGCTCACCTGCTTTATTCCAATCTAAATAAGCTTTATTCAAATTATTAAGATCTAAGTTAGCAACACCTCTATTGTAATAAGCTTCAGAATATTTGGGATCTAACTCAATAGCTTTTGTATAATCCTCGATTGCGCCTTTTATATCTCCAATATTCCGCTTCATATTGCCTCGTATATTATAGGCAGCTATATAATTTGGTTTTATTTCAATGGCTTTGTTTAAATCTAGAATAGCTTCGTTTATATCCCCCAGGATTCCTTTTACCATGCCACGAAAAGAATAGGCATATTCATTTTTCGGATCCATTCCAATTATTATATTGGCATCCTCAATTGCGCCAAGGTTATCTTTAAGACGGTATTTTGCAATGCAACGACTGCTATAAGCATTTACATATTTGGGATCAATTTCAATGGCGTTATTGTAATCTTCAATTGCACCTTTAATGTCTCTAAGTTTAGCCCTTTCTCTTCCCCGATTATGATATGCAGGTGAATATTTGGAATCTATTTCAATTGCTTTGGTATAATCCTCAATTGCACCTTTTTTGTCATTAAGGTTGGACTTCACTAAACCTCTACTATTATATGCTTTAGCACTGTTTGGATTCAATATGACTTCTCTATTCATGTCCTCAAGAGAATTTACATATTCCTTCTTGTCTTTCATCTTTTAGTAGAGATTTAAAGCATCCTGATATGAAGTCTTTAAATCGTAAATAAGATTAACCGGTTTAATAACTTTTACACTTTCACCATAAGAAAGAATCTCCATAATGAAGTCATGGGTAATATATATGTTAAGCCTTATCAACAATTCATCTTTGTTATCCTGAATAATTACCTGAGATTCATGTAATGGCAATGATTTAATATATTTACCCTGAAACGGATCAAAAGATAATATCACTTCTTGTGGTGTCGCATTATCTGGTCTGATTATACCAAAGCAGTATTTAAAATATTCGGTTACATTAAAATCTGCCGGAAACTGAAACTTTTTACATGTGATATTTAAGGAATTAAACCGATCTAATGCGAAACTTTTGACTGTATGGTCTTTAAGATCATTAGCCAGAAGATACCAGCGGTTCTTGAATTCTTTTAAAGCATAAGGCTCAACTATTCGCAAACTGATTTCATCTTCCCGGAATTTCTGATATGAAAATTTAATTTGAATTTTGTTTTTGATTGCATGAAGCAAACCATATAAGTTTTCTGTTCCTTGTGGTCTGCGTTTTTCCAAAAGAATAAATGGGGTTAAATCCTGGGCAAGGTTTAATGAATTAAACATATCAAAAGCCTCAATCATTCTCTGGAAATTCATATTTTCCATTTCACTTTGGCTGATAAAATATCCTTTGGCTGATTTTGAATATTCAATGTCAATTCCAAAGATGTTTCGGATTTCACGGATATCTCTTTGCAAAGTTCGCTTTGAAAAGCCGATATTCAAAGTATCGTCTCGCATTTGCAAATATTCCAACTGATTTTCAATATAGCCTTTCAACTCCTCATAGGAAGAGTAAGGTTTTACTTTAAGCTTTCTTAAAACCAGCGAGTAGCGGAATATATACCCACGTTTAGACATTTATTTTGTTCTTTGATTAATCAATTCTGCTATCTTTTTAACTATTTTCTCAGTTATTTCTGTTATTATTTTTTCTTTTAAATTAATATCATCTAAAGACTTAATAATTAACGCAGAACCTTTATCAGTATCTCTGTAAAAATCATCCTTTACATCTCCGAAGCTTACCGGTTCCCAGAAGTCTTTCTTTAATTTTAAATCAGAATTTAAGCTTATAAAATCACTTCCTTCTAATGGATAAATACCCCACCACAAACCTCTGCCGCCCTCGTCGGTATCTGGGTAACTTTGTAATATTTTAATTTTGAATGCTATATTTTCATACGAGCATTCTAAATCTTTATTGGCGCGTAATATATTGTTTAAGCTTTCGACAACCTTTTCTTTTAAATCCATTAAAAAGTTGCTCCGGACAATTTTAATATATTCGTCTAATACCTGTTTTAAATCAGAAATATTCTCAGCTAACTGAGCCGCAGCGCTATTGTTGTCTTTCAAATATTTTTGACTTTCTTCTAATTCTTTGTTATCCATGATATTTAAATTTTTTTTGATGACGTTTATATATTGCATTAATGCGCTAATGATATGAGGATAATAAATTAGTTTTTCGTTTGTACAGCATGATTTTAACCAGTTAATTATATCTTCTCTATAACTTAAGCAAATTACTTTGTTTTTATGTACATAGTCTTTTATGCTAGGTGGTGAAGAACCATTTTTCGTTAAAAAAACTCCAAGCCATTCATTATAGTGATCTTCTGCCCAATCGCAATAATCTTTCACTTGATGTGGGGCTTCAAAGTGCTCGATTTTATTTTCAATAAAGATTAGCCATTTATTTTTTGATTCAATGGCAATATCAATATTCCCATTCACAAGTTTTTCTCGTTCTACACTAATTTGGAGTAATTGTTTTTCATCTTCTTCAAATCCTGTAAATTTTTTATCAGATTTTTCTGCAACAATTTCTTCAGATTTGTTTTTAATTTCTTCGATTTTTTCTAAAAATGCTTTCAAAAAAATGCTTTCACAGTCATGTGTTGCTTTAGGGTCTAATAAATAAGCAATGAAATTTGAATGGTACTTTTCATGATGTTCCTTACTATATTTACCTGAAACTATTGCAGAAAAAAAGTTAAAAT
>JBEKDR010000006.1:0-75816 GCA_050014255.1 Bacteroidales bacterium
GGCCCCCCAACCACCTCCTCCTTCCCCGCAACCCTATAAGTAATTGTCATTCTGAGCGAAGCGAAGAATCTCATTCTTTTAATCGGACACTAATGTTATTTTTACCTAAAATCCTCAATAATGAACTTGCCATATTCCTAAAATATATCCGGAAACAGGAAACAGAACAAAATACATTCCGGCATCAATTGCCAATAATTTCAGTGAACGATTTGCAAATAAATATGCCCCTGACATTGCCGGAGGTATCAAGACAAGGGAAATTAATAACCCGATAATTAATCCATTCACACCACCCTGTCCTGAAACAGTTGCACTTAATCCGGAAATGGAAGCATCAAATGCGTCTAAAATTGTTTACCCCATTCCGTTTATTTGCCAACGAAAATAATTTGGATTTAAGAATCGAGCGAGGAAACAAGCCGGGAACCGGAGGCTATAGGTAAAATAATTTCGTCTTCATCTGTAAATGGTCTCGACTGTCACTTAAAATTTATCCGTAATTTGGGTAGATTGTCCTTGTTTCGCAGGAATACTTTTCCTAAAAATCCGGTTGAACAAAAAATCGAAAAATTTACCTGTAAGTCTTTTAATCGGATTTAATTGTACTGTGTAATAATAATCAGATTTGAACTAGCCATTATTTTCATAAAATGAGTAATCTCTAGAACTCTCGTTAAGCATCAGCTTAATACTTGTTCGTGACATTCTGAATATCATTAACTCGAAAAAGGTTGGTGTCGGTAATCTTCTTTCAGTTAAAGATGAATAGAATTTTTTACATTGTTTTTCAAGAGTCCTGTCAGATATTTTCTGATCTTTTTCTGTCGGCGGTTCAAGGAATGTCAGGCAACAACCTTTCACAACCCTGAAACCCAGTCCCTTCCCGATAAAGTTAAAATAACGTGTAATTTTATTTCCTCCATAAATCCCCTGTACTACTATACTTGAAAATACTTTTCCAAAAAACCACGGTCGATGGAAAACATAACCAAGTCTGTCGAGGAATATCTTCATTTGTCCTGAAACATTGAATGAATAATTTGGAGATGCAAATACAACGCCGTCAGAATTTTTCATTTTTTCAATAAGCTTGTCCCTGTCATCTTTTAAGGGACAATACTCTTCTCCTTTTTCAAAACACAGTTTGCATCCTTTACATACTTCCAACCTGCAATCGCTTAAGGATATAATTTCATATTCAATATTCCCGAATAATTGCAGATTGTGCATGAGTTTTTCAGCGGCCTTATAGGTCCCTTTCTTTCGTGCACTTCCAATAAATGCAGTAACTTTCATAATGTTTAGTATATCATGAAACAAATATCGTTGAATTAAAAGGATGAATTGCTTGACAAAAGTCAAAAAATTATCTCCGTTCTGGGGAATCCAATATTCCCGTTGCCGCCGTTAAGATTTCCACTGTCAATTATGACTTTTTTGGCAGAATCAATAATTGCCCAGGAAGGAAATCCCACTTTCCCATAGGTTTTATATAAATCGGCTCCTCCCCGGGTCTTATTGACATCAATCATTTTTATGATAATATATTTATTAAGGATTTTGTTTACAGTTGAGTCATTATGATATTTTTCAAATATCCTGCACCAGGCACAAGCCTGAAAAGTAAAAAGGCGGTTATTGTTTATTTTTCTTTTGAGCTAATATATACTGCCATTATATCGGTATATTTTATTTTGTTGTCAATTTTAAAACCATTCTTTTTTAGTAACCCTTCTATAATCCAATCATAGGTTGGATATTCGTCTCTCAAATTAATAATTATTTCTTGTGCTATTTTTTCTCCAAACTTTTCACCTGTAATTTGGATGGTATTTGAAATTGAATTCTCGTACTCTTCCACATCAAACGATAATATACTATCTAATAAGTAAAATTTTCCGCCGTTTTTTAATGACCTGGATATATTATTTATTGCGACTGATTTCCAAAAGTCAGGTAAATGGTGTAAGGAAAGTTGAGAAATGACAGCATCGAAAATCTCTGGTCCGAATTTATTATTTAAAAACCCGGAACAGACAAACTCAATATTTTCTATGTTTTGATTTTCAGCTTTTTTATTTGCGTATAATAGCATAGTTTTTGATATATCACATGCTATAACTTTTTTGCATTGTTTTGCTAACCTTAATGCTAATTCGCCAGTTCCAGTCCCAATTTCAAGAATAACAGATTCTGCCTTCAGTTCAATTGCCTCAGAGATGTATGTTGCTTCTAAATTAAGATTTCTTGTTCCTTTGAACTTTTCATCATACTGTTTAACCTCCCTTTCATTTTCGAAATCCAGTCCGATTTGTTTAAATTCATTGTAAAACCAATCAATCATATTTTATCATTTTAAGATTTGTATTAAGTTCTGTTTTTCAATTATTTGATAAGAGTTTTTAATATTAGTAAGAATGTCATGCATGGAAAAAGATAATCATATAAATAACTTAAAACAAATAATCTAAATTTAGTAAATGACCGGATGCATATTTATTCACCCTAGTTGACTGAAAATGGGGAATCAGTGAATGTCAGAGTGCAAAAATGCTTTTCTAAGCAGGGATGATAATTTCAACGAAGAAAGTTCCAATGAAATTCTAAGATGAATCATTTACTTAAACACTTATTAAGGAGCAGATATTTATCCTCAATAAGCTTTTTAGCAGGGTCTATTAGCAGGTTCCAATTTGTATTTATTTTATTTAAGTACCACAATTTACCATCTTCAAAACCCATATTCCTAATTTTAAAGACAAAGTATAACCAAAAAGCAGGATTGATAATCTGAGAAATAGCATCTGCATTTGACAGAACAACATCTTCAATGGCGCGCTCTCCGATCCTGATTGGAGTAGTATGATTCATAATACATTGTTTTATTCTTACTACTTTATCGTCAGGATATCCAATTTTCATAAGGAATGATTCAGCTATTTCAGAACTATTAATATTATGTGTTGCAAGAGTTTTAAAATCTAAAATAGCTGAAACATCGTGCAAATAAGCTGAAATACAAACAATTTCATTATCTGCCGTTAATAATCTGCTTAATTGATTGCAATAATCTGCAACAATCAACACGTGTTCGTTAAAAAATGACGCCGTGAGAAAATTCTCAGGTTTTCCACATAATTCTTTAACATAATCTTTAACAGTATTGTATATCATATCATCTTTTTTATTTAGTAAATAATGTTTATTGTAATGTTTTGGATTTGCGACTTATCATCCAATTTATTCATTTACAATTTGATCTGAAAGATTTCGTTTTTTATCCTTTTCCAATTATATGTTATAACAAAACTGTTGTCAATTTCATTATAAATATCAATTAATAAGTCAAATGGCATTGCAAGTGTCATTATATTTTTTGGAAGTCTTGATGGCTCCAAGCTCTTTTTTAAATTTTGACCCTATTCCTTTTGTATTCATTATCAGGTCGTTATGGTGCGAACTTTCTATTAAGGCCGGATATTCATTTCACCAACATTCTGGTAAATAGCTATTATAAGACAAGCCAGAAGCATAATCAGATTCAATGCTCCAAACATATCTTCTTTGCTTTTTAATAAAATAAATTCGGGAATAGAAGTCATAGTTAGTTTCTGCTTAATGGCAATTGCAGTTACTTTATCAGCAAATAAGGTTATATTCGTTGAATTGATAATTATCAAGATTAGAAGAGATTGGGCAATAGTAATCCATTTATTGCTAAAAAAGCCATATTGTTTCCAGCTTAAAAAAACAGCGCCGAGCACAATTAAAACTATACCCGGAATGATCAAAACAAATGTGATTTTCGAAACGAATAAACGCTGCAGGTAAATTGAATCGACCGAGGGGGAATTCCCCATGACTAAATTCATTGCTATAAAAGAAAAGATACTTCCCAGGCATAATATAAAACCAACGATTGCAAATAATTGAAATGTTTTTACCAAAAAATCTGCCGGGTTTTGAGTTTGTTTTTCCATTGTGAATTAAATTATTTTTGCACAAAGGAATAATTGATTCTGGTAAAATCCGTTACCATATGTTAACAAATTATTTTTTTGCTAATTGTCTTCGGATACGGCTCAACGATTGGGGTGTAACAGCTACAAAAGAAGCAATATAATACTGTGGAATTCGCTGTTGTATATGCCTGAATGCAGACATAAAATTCAAATAACGCTGTTCTGCAGAATCTGTATGCGTTGAGATGATGTGATTGATCATTTTTGAATAAATTGCTTCAAGAAACAATCTGCCAAAGCGTTCACCAGACGTCACTTTGCTGTAAAATACCTGCAAATTGTTATATGAAATAGAATAGATTGTTGTATCCTCAATAGCTATTAATGACTTTTTTGAAATTGTTTTATTGATGAAACTTTCGTAATCACAGATAAAATCACCTTCCGCACTAAAATAATATATCTCTTCTTCTCTATCATTAAATATACAATGCCGCAAAAGCCCGTTATCAATAAATGCGAATTCCTTACAAACTTCTCCGGCTTGTAAAAAACAATCATTTACTTTCAATTCTTTTTTAACAAATAGTTGCCTGATTCTGTCGATATCTTCATCAGATAAGGATACATAATGATTTATTGCATTAATTAAATTCTGCATTACAGGGGGAAGGTTTTTTTATCTGTAAATTTAATAATTTACAAATTAGTCGTCCAAACCTCCCTTTAACTTTGCTGAGGCAACCTATTTGTCGAGGTCGGGTTTCCGTTATGTCGGTCATGCCCTCACGCGCCGGTCACATCGACGGAGACAATCGCAGAACCGGCACTACGCAGCTGATACGAGCGGGTGGCGGCACCTGCGGCTATAGCCCACAGGAACCAGCTGCCGTAGAAGAGACAAGGGATCCAGATCTTCATGCCCTCGGGCACACTGATGGTGCCCATCATTAACTGAGAGACCAGTGTCCAGCAGGCCATCGGTCCGATCATGGCAACGATAGCTGTGGCGGTCCAGCCTGCGATCAACAACAGCCGTCGTGGCATCCAGCTTGGCGTTAAAACCAGGAACAGTGACAAAACGGCAGCCAGCATCCAGGGGATAGCAAAAAGCAATGGAGCGAAACCGGAGCCTGCTGCGCCCGGAATCGTGATCCCAATCATTCCTCCAAACGCCCAACATATCCTGAGAACCGGGTAAGGCAGCGCCAGCACGAACGCGGCGTAACCGTACCAGGAAGCCGGGCGGCTGGCAGCTGCACTGGCCGGGCGCGCCAGGGCGAGACGCGCGAGCACTACAACGGCGGCAAGAGCCAGTGTTCGGGTCGCCAGGCCCGGCCAGTCGACACCACCAATTGGCATGAGGGGAGTCAGTCGAAGCAAGTCGAACGGTAGCCCATTCGCTGCCCACAACATAAGCAGGAGACCGCTCCAACGCAACGCCCCTTGTATTCGAAGCCACCGGGGGTGATTATTCAATTGTATGATCCCAGCGGCTGCGAGCACAGCGGCGGCGAGGGCGATCCAGTTCGGAGCGAATGTCCTGGCGTAGTCCGGCCGGTTACGAAGGAACTGCTCCAGTGCCCCGGCCAAAAGTACCGCGGCGCAAAGGGCCAGTGCAATCCATTGCCCGGTCCTGTTGTCTGGTGCGTGGATACTCTGCGATTCCATTATCTGTTCTTTCCCGGGCCGTGGCAAACTCCCAGGTACGCTCCTGTGTTGCTCTTCATGAATACGTAATTTCATGTAATTATTATTAGTCAAATGTTTATTATTATTTAATTTAAATATACCTTAATATCATATATAATTTTACCCGTACTGTTGTCCTGTGAACTGGCACAATCGCATAATAAAAGTCCTGCGACAAAGAGTAGGAGATACCGGCATGCAGTAATGACAATTGCCATGACCATCAGGAAGTATTTATTCATTCTATAAAATTATCTGGATTTCGGATCTTTCAGTCCACTTTAGTTTTCTTAGCCAGAATTTAAGGAGATGCTCCATAACCCGTGACAGCCAACCCATTAAGAGAGTCTCTGTTTTCAATTTTCACCACATACAATTGATCATCTCCATTTATTTTTATATTATAGAAAAGAGTGTCTTCTTTTTCCTTGACCCACTCGAAAGGGAACATATATCATATACCTGTAAAAGCTGTAAATACTGTATCTTGATGGATATAAATAACTCCTGAGCCAAAAATGGCAGGGGCATTGGGACACTTAAAATTCCAGTTTCCTATAATTTCATTCTTAATTTGTGCTTCTGCATGAAATGAAATTAAAATCATATTCAACTCAAATGCACTATGAAATGACATGTCTTACCTCCTCTCCTCAGGCTCTCAGCTATATCGACCCTGAATGGTCTCCCAAGTGCAGTTTCGAAAATCGTTCTGTGAGTGTTACGTGTGCATTCGCAATGAATATCATTTGGCTTTGGAGACCTGTAATTAGCTGCAGGGCAGTAACAACCGTTAGAAACCTCTCCGTAACGGATATGAACCGTATTGCCATCTTTCCATATTTCAAAATTTTTCCTGTAAGCTTCAATCAGCTTGTCGAGATCACCGGTACCGTTAATTGCAATATCCTTTTTAAACTGAAACCTGTTGAAACAGGCTATTCCGCAATTGCCCACTATTCTTTCCTGGGTTTCACGATCAAGACATTTATCCATTGATTCAAGAAGATCAGCTAGCCAGTTTTCAACGAATTGCTTTTGCGATTGCAGGGCTTTGAATTTTTCGTCCTGATCCTGAGGCGCTTCTTTTATTCCTGAACCAGAGAGGTTCTGAACTACAAACGGGCAGACACCCAGAAGGGCCAGTTTTTGAGTGAATGACTTTCTATCCATAGCTTGAAGAAAAAGAGTTAAACAAATAGTGTAATATCTGGTTTATGACCGGTAACAGGCAGACTCACCCTATCATTGAAGCCAACCGGTAGAGCCTTGAGGTAAAGCTCAGGAAAGAAAATTAACCTCAGCACAGTACCAATCAGCTTGCGTTTTTTGAGAATTCTGCCCGCTTCCACCATATCCAAATTACCAGACAAACTATCACATTGACAATAATGACCGGCAATGACCAGCCAAAAAGAGGACGAAAGAGAGGATTGGCCTGGTTCACCTGAGACAATACAATTGCGTTGGCTTTCATAAGGAATAACCCCGAAGGCACGCTCCCAAGCATAATCGCTCCCAACCATTTAAGTCTGGTCCGCCAGTCGCCCAGTGCCAACAGGCCCAATATAAAGGCAATGATAAAAACCAGGGCAAATGGAATGTCAATTATGTATTTTGGTATTCCCAGATTGGCAGCCAGGAAATACTCGTCCCCGCTCATTCGTGAGAAGCCTCTCAGGTAGTACTGGCTCATGATTAAAGATCCTATCAGCGCTATTACCAACCCTATCTGTTTTGTTGCCGGAATACGATTCCAGCGCATCAGGATCAAACCAAATACGACTCCCAATACTGACGCAAGAGGGCCGGCAACAAGAACAAAATTAAATTCCTTTTTCGTAAGAGATAAGTTAATCGCAGCCATCCTTTTTCTCCATCTGGTGAGGTCGTAGCGACCCATTCCTCTGGATGAACAGGCGGCGGATCGCCCCATATCTGCAACAGCTGCGTGAATCCCCACACAGGTCCATGACCCAGAGTTTCACAGACGGACCAGTGCCCTGCTTCGTGAACAGTCTGAACAACAAAATTCAACAGTAGTGCCAGCATCACTAATTGCCAGAAACCAACTTTACGATAGTCCATAATTTACGTTCTCTTTTTTTAATTAAAATATCCGCTTTCAGCAATTACAGTATCTGAGTTCAGAGAACAAATTTCTTCCAGTTTCATCCCCTTTTTTATACAGGCTTCAATGATACGGTATCCTGCAAAATATCCTGTTTTCTCAACAAATCCTTCTGGAGGAGTTGCAATTTCGCCGTCAGCTATGAACTTTTTTAGACCTGTGAATGTAGTGTCATTAAGTTCGGTTTTTATCGAAGTTTTAATCAGAGGTTCGTTCTCAAAACACCATTTCACTGACGACTCCGTCATAAATGGAATAGCCTTTGAAAGCCCGATATTTTTAATTATCAATGTTGTTAAATAGACTGCCATTCCCTCTGATACAATTTCTCTTTTTAAGGTGAACGGCTCCACGGGTCGTCTTTGGATATGAAGATTATGAGAATATTCATGCACCATGATTTTTGGAACATCCGCCGTATCTATCAATAAAGAGATATAGATCGTACTTTTTTCAGATCCGGGTACTATAAAACATCCTCCATAAGGCAGAAAAAGACACAAATCAATCGGATTATGGTTAAGTGGTTTAAGGATTTTATTTGCTCTGGGGATAAGTGAATCGCACAGATAATTCAGAGTTTTGTTATCATACAGACTGAAGTATTTTTCATAGTCTTCTTTTTTAAAATTTGTCACTTCTTTCGGGAAGTTAATGGAATCAATTGCGCCCCAGCTTAATATCTTATTATGAACTGCCTGCATTTCCGGATACGCATCAAGTACTATTCTTTTATAGCTTTCCCAGCTTTTATCAGAATTAAGGAAATCTTCAAACGCCTTGTACGCAAGGATGATTCTTCCATTATCTTTTGTTATAATGTTTTCAGAATTGTTGCTCTGTGCTGTCAGCGACAAGGAAGATGAAAAAATAAATAGGGGAATAAGGAAGAAAATAATAATTAATGACTTTTTCATTGTGCTTAATTTAAAGTTTTTTTTAGTGAATGACTTTAGAAAATTATTATTGCTGCATTTCCATGCCTCAATTCTTTGAAAATGGCAGGTCAGAGTTGATTGTTCTGTTCAGGAAACGATATTAGATGCTGCCACTTCCAACGCATGAAGAGAGACCCAAAAGCCATTTAAATACATCGTGCATAAATTCACCACACTCATAATCATTAACACCTTTCCAGCTTGTCATGTACAACGATACCATGCCATCGCCCATTATAATCATTTTCCCTCCGTTCTGCAATTCTTTGAAAACACCGAAAGGATACTCTTCGGATTGTGTATTAAAACAGAACGGGGTACCTCCTTTGATGATTCTTCCTTCAGCGTAGGTGATTTTCAAAGCTCTGTCGGTTATTATCCCGGCCTTGGTATATCCACCTGATAGTGTATCAGGACTTTGACCACCAAATTGTATTCCAAAAGGCTCGATAATATCATTTATGGCTGTTTGTTCCAGGGTTGACCAGTAATCCACATCCATTGCAAGAAATAAAGCTCCGCCATTCTGAATGTACTCTGTTATTGCCTTTATTTCACCGGGTCCATACTTCGCCGATGGAATATGAATAAACAGCAAGTCGCAGTTTTTTAAATTCTCAGGTTTAATTTCCTCCTTTAAATATTCTATATCTGCATCAAGGGAGGAAGCATTTTTCATAATCTGTCCTGTCATATATTTTACCCTTTCAACCTGATTCTTATTCATTCCTGCCATCATTGAAGGATCATTCCAGAATTTCTGTTTATGAGCAATATCAATCAAAATCCTCTTCCTGGGAGACGGTGTTTGAGCAGCAAAAGTTCCGGCGCAAACAATAAATAACATCAAGGTGAAAATGAATAACTTTAATTTCATATTTGTTTTTGTCATAGCCAGGTTGTTTGAAATTATTTGAAGTTTAGGAATTCATGTATTGTAAATTACTCATATTTAAGCGATTTTGCAGGATTTACATTGGCTGCCCTCAGTATCCTGTAACTTATTGTAATTAAGGCTATCCCCAAAGCGATAGTAAGACCTGCAACAAAACTAAATACACCCAGCGTTATTCTGTAATAAAAATTCTGCAACCAATGTTCAGCAATGTAATAGATCAGGGGGCAGGCTATAAGCGACGATACTGAAACAAGGATGACAATCTCGCGCGAAATTTCAACATAGATTCCAGCAACTGAAGAACCCATAGCTTTCCTTACCCCTATCTCCTTGGTTCTCTGCTCAACTGTAAACGAAGTGAGTCCGAATAATCCCAGTGCAGCAATGAATATAGCCAGTATGGAAAAGATCACAGCCATTTTTGCATTCTGCTTTTCCTGAACATACATCTTTTCAAAGTCAGCGTCAACAAAATAATATTGCAATGGTGTATTAGCTGCATATTCTTTCCATACTTTTTCAATATCATTGATGGTCTGGGTATAATTCCTGGCATTAAGTCTGACAGTAATATAACCCCATAAAAAATTTTCTGACTGGAAACACAGAATACATGGGCCGATTGGATTCCTGAGTGATTCAAAGTTGAAATTTTTTACAACTCCGATAACAGGAATGTACTTTCTGTCTTTAGGGTCTCCCGGTTGTATGAACCTGGCTTTCAAAGGATCAGCAATATCAAATTTCTTTGCTACACTTTCGTTAATCAGGCAGGCTTCTTTATCTGTCGAAAATGATTCACTGAATGATCTTCCCGAAGCCAGTTTCATACCATAAGTATCAAGATAATCGTAATCTACCCAGTTTGTGACCATCAGGAAGGATTCATCTTTCCTTCCTTCGAGTCCGTAGCCATTGTTATTGTTTACGCGCCCGGGTACAGCAGTTGAGCTTGAGATATTTTCAACTCCTGAAATCCTCTTAACAGATTCTTTAAACGATTTCATTTTTTGTCCGATTGCATCGGCCCTGTCGATTACTATCAGCTGTTCTTTATTGAAGCCAACATCTTTGTTCAGCATATAATTGATCTGACGGTACATAACCATTGTGCAAACGATCAGCAAAATAGAAACAGCGAATTGAAATACGACCAGCACCCTTCTGAGCTTTCCGTTTTTCATACTGTTCTTCACACTTCCCTTTAATACTTCGTATGGATTAAAAGACGAAAGAAAGAAAGCCGGATAACTGCCTGAAAGAATCCCTACTACTACAGAGAAAAGGATCAGGGCTGGAATTGTGTACCAGTTTGTAAGAAGATTCAGTGCGAGCGATGCTCCAAGCAGATTATTGAAATAGGGAAGAGTAACTTTTATAAAAACCAGAGCGAGTATAAGTGATGTGAGTGAAAGGATAAATGACTCCGTAAGAAATTGAGCCATAAGCATTCCCCTGGTAGATCCTCCGAGCTTTTTTATGCCGACTTCCTTGGCTCTTTTTGCTGCCTGCGCAGTGGAAAGGTTCATAAAGTTTATTGATGCTATCAGTACTATAAGTATTGCAATAGCTCCGAAAATCTTCAGATATTTCGGATCGCTTGCAGGCTTAAACTCCTGTTGAATTGACGGATCAAGATGGGCTTTTTGAATATTCTGAAGAAAAAATCTGTATTTATTGCCCTGCTTGGAAAATTCAGTCAATGAGATACCCATATATTTCTCGGCTTCCGGTCCAACGTACTTCGTGATCAATTCAGGAAACTTGTTATCTACACTTTTATAATTTGCATTTGGTTTGAGAAGCAGGTAGGTGCTGAAACTATTGTTCATCCAGATGGGGTTGTTCGCCCTGGGATTTGTCATAAAAGATGTAAGCATACTGGCTTCAAAATGGGAATTCCCCGGTACATCGCCCATAACGCCGGTGACGATATATCTTACTGTATCTGAACCGATTTTAAGCGCTTTATCAATAGGATTCTCATTCCCGAAAATCTTTTTTGCAGTTGACTCGGCTAGTACCACCCGGTGTGGAGCATTCAGAAGATTTTTCGGATCACCCTTTAAAACAGGTATCGAAAAGATATTAAAGAATGAGGAATCCGCTTCAATAATGTTGTTATCAGTAAAAGTCTGATTTTTATAATCAACTACCGATGGTCCCTCTTTCGTCATTCTGCAATAATCTTCAATTTCAGGAAATTCCCTTAAAAGCGTAGGTCCCATTATAGAAGGTGATGTAGCATATGTTATTTCCTGACCACTTATCTTTCCGTTAAGTATGGTTCTGAAAATCCTGTCTTTCTTGGTATTATACCTGTCAAAACTTGATTCATTGATCACATATAAAGTAATTAACAGGCTGCAGGTGATACCAATAGATAAGCCAAGAATATTGATAATGATATAAGCACGTTGTCTTTTAAATGACCTTAGGCTATGCTTGAGAAGATTGTTTAACATGTCATTCGGTTTTAGTAGGGTTCGTATAATTAATTAATAAAAAGAGATCGTTAATTTCATGATCTCTTTTAATAGACGAAATAAAATTTACAATGCTGCAATCCCGAAAAAATTCAATTGCAGTTAACTGAAATTAATAAACATGGCCCGTACTGATCTATTGGCTGTAAACGCAAGGTTGTCTTCATTTTAGCCAAAGGATTGATTAAATTGAAATCAGGTGTAAAGATTATGTGGTCTGTTAACTCTTTTGTTGAAGATACTGTCTAAAATACCCACTATAATAAATGAAAAAATAAGGTAATCATACTGGACCACCAGATTCCCAATCTTTCTGATAATCGTCATAGAATTTTTTATGGCATTTGTAAAATAATCTAATCCCGGAAAATAAAGGAGAAGGATCCAGAGTAAAGCTAAAATGATGAACTCAATGCCAATAAATACCAGAATGTTTAAATACAGTTGCTTCCGGTCATTCAGCCTTTTATTTTCAAGCAGGATCCTGCCCATTAACTTCTCATCAAAGAGTGGATCGGGCAGATCCAATCTGCTGTCATCCATAAGTTCTTTTGTCAGTTTTTCAATATTCGCGTTATCCATTATAATATACTTTTAAGTTCCAGTTTTAAATTTTCTTCAAGAATCATGTACATTTTCTTCCTGGCTCTTAACAATCTCATTTTCACATTTTCAACTTTAATACCTGTTATCTGAGTTATCTCTTCTATCGAATTTTCATTCAGATAGAACAGCGTAAGCAGCAGACTATCTTCTTCCGGAAGCTCTTTCAATGCGGAATTAATAAATTTCACGCGTTCGACCTGTGTCAGATTCCTGTATGCTGTATCAATCTCTTCAAACTGAATTTCGGGAATAGCGTTTATATCTATTTCAATTATTGATTTTTTTACCTGACTTCTTACCGATAATGCCCTGTTGACCACAATTCTATAAAACCATGTAGAAAATTTTGAACTTTGTTTGAATTTGTGAAGAGATTTGTAAGCCCTCATAAAAGAGTCCTGAACAATTTCCTCGGCATCTTCTTTATTATTGACGATCCGGAAAGCTATCGAGTATGCCATATCTTTATACTGAGATACAAAATAGGAGAACCTGTTAGGATTCCCGTCAAGAACCTCCCGGATATACTGATTTTCCATTTATTTATTTATTCTTACCGGAAGATATTCTCTTCTGATAAAAATGATAAGCAAGGAACCCGAAACCTACAAAAAAAGCAGGAAGAATATAAATTAAAGTACCGTTATCCGTGTTGGAATGGAACATTGAAATTGCAGCAATGATCCTTCCAAGACCTGCAAATACCAGGATTAATCCGATCAGAAATAGTCTGTTGGATGGCGCTCTTTCCGGTACATGATCTGCCAGATTTGGATCCATTCCCTTATCAATCAGGGCAAGTCTTTCTTTATTCCTGGCTTCAATTTTTGCAAGTCTTTCTTCTTTGCGTCCGATATGTCTCATTAAGATGAGCCATATTGCAATTCCTGTACCTCCAACCACCGCAATAAATGCAATGAGTAAACCGATAATTGTTGCTGAGTCCATGTTCTTAATATTTAAGTTTAAAATTATAAATTAATAAAAGTCAAGTCAATAACTAAAGGATCATTTTTTTCAGGAGTTTAAGCTTTTTAGTTCTTTTAATAATGTTTTTATATATATGACTTCATAGAACAGGTCCAGGTAACTTTTTCTTATTAATATTTTTTCCCATTCAGCAAAACACCCATCCACGTTCTTCGCACAAGGAAATGATACGATGATATCATTATCATAAATGAAGGAATAAAAACGAGTAGTAGCTTAATAGCCCAGTGAACCGGCAATGGAAATACCAGTATCTGGAAAAACAGAACAACAGGGAGGTGTATCAGGTACAGCCAGTAGGAAGACTGAGATAAATATGTGATCAGTTTGCTTTGTTTTGCAAAAAGAGTCATCATAATTCCTATGAATGCAAAAACAGCAGCCATAGAAGCCAGACCATAAAAACTGTTGAATCCTATCGATATAAACTTCAGGATAGCTGGATTAGTAATACCCGCCAGAAATCCAGGGTGTTTGATTTTATAAATAAAAAAAGCACAGATTGTTCCAAGGAAGAAAAGGCAAATGGTCAGATTTGATTTCCAGTACTTTTTAAAGCTAACCATCAGCTGCGGACCTCTGTGCAGAAACCATCCCAGTGAAAAATAGAGACCAAAAACCAGGAATGATGCACCATAAGGTATTAAGCCATGATCAGGTGCATCTACCCCGAAACCATTCTTCATCATCAGCATTCCCGGAATGGTTACCATAGCAAAAATGAGACTACCCCACCAGCGCGACATCAATAATGCAATGCATTTATCCAGACTAATTCTGATTTTATTATTTCTATCAATTAAACAATCGAATAAAAATCGAATTATTAGCACTGATATAAAAAACCAGGTCAGAATATAGAGAAACCAAAGGTGCGTCAAAGGGAATCCACCAGTCAGCCATCTGCCTGAAACAAAGTTTCCTATTACTATTTGCCAGTAACTAAGGCTAGCGGTTGAGGGATTCATGCTCAGGTATCCCATCCTCTGGTAACCCCAGATCCATAGCATACTTATAAATAAGAAAATAAAAGGCCATAAAATTAATAGAGGCAGGGTGATGCGTTTAGTACGATGTATTATAAAACCTTTAGCTCCCTTCCTGTGATAAATCATATGGGCAAAAAAACCGGCAATCAGAAAGAATGCCTGCATACGAAAGGAATGCGATAAAAAGAAGAACGCATCAACTCCAAGGCTTGACTGGTTATTCCTGACAGCCCAGGTAAGAGGAGCCATATAAGAAACCATAAAGATAACACCGTGAAAAAGGATACCGATCAGAAGAGCAAAGGCTCTTGCGGCATCGAGATAATAAAAGCGTTCTTCAGTCTGAACAGCATTTTTAGTAGTTAGTGAATTCATCATTAAAAGTTTTTATGTGTAAATAATTCAATTCAGTCATCGAAATCCGATAGTTGAATTTTGTACTTGTCACATAAGACTTCCTGGTATTAATTCAGGTAACTCAGAAAGAAGAATTTTAATAACTGACTACTGGATAGCTCGGCATCAGAACCTTTTACGAAGTAATTTTATATTTCACATCGATCTCTGCATTCCCTTTTATCATAGACCAGACGGGACAATAGGTATCTTCTGAAAGTTTGATGACTTTATTCATATTGTCTACAGTAACATCTGAAGATTTAAGATTAATCTCAACGAATATTATTTTGAACCCTGTGGGGTGTTCCTCTTTTCTGAGTCCTCTTGATTTTATCTCAAAACCTGCTATTGTCTTTTTCATTTTCCTTAGAAAAAGAAGTACTGAACTGCCAATGCAGGAAGAGAGACTCAAAAGCAATAATTCAAGTGAAGTATACCCTAAATTATCTCCAAGAGGTGGAATATAATCTATAGAGACCGGATTATTGACACCGGCAATACCTTTAAAATTGAGCTTATCATTTATAAGTACAACAGATGCGCATACCTCTTTTGTTTTGTCAACCACTTTCTCCATATCAGATCTCTGCTAATTTTAAGATATTTTAATTATTTATCAATTTTTTATTTGGTATAGGGGCTAATCTGCCCTTTCCAGAAGTCGTTGAAATCCGACTTTGGGTGTTTAAATATATAAATTTTAGTATTGTATTCAACTGCCATACTGTTAGTGACCGTTCCGATTTCTGTCATTTCACTAAAAAAGGCTTTTGTATCCCTGAAATTCCCGCTTTCAAGAGCATCAGAGCTTATTACATAAATAATCTCCTTAATATCGTTTTTGAATTTCAGTGGAAGCCAATATTTAAATGATTCACTGAAACTTACAGGTTCGGGCAAACCATATTTTCTGCCAATTATGCTTATTGCGCCGGCTTGCCCGTAGTTCGTACAAAAGATGAAACAATCATCTTTATTCTCAACCTGTTCCCAGGCTTTACTGGTTAACTCCGTTATTTCATTCCAACCAAGCATATCAGCCTGGATCTGGGGAAGACTTCTGTTTTTGCCATCTTCATCCTTTCTTAATAAATCAGCCCCTGTAATCTTTGCAAAATTATCATAGTAACTGATCATTTTCTGTGGCCTGAAAACAGGCAGACCCAGGGGTAACAACAAAATTGATAATGCCAGAAAGACAAAGAAGATGGCATAGAAAATAAAACGATTCCTGACAGCCTTTTTGAGAAATAATGCTCCTGTCACAATTAAGAATGGATAAAGTCCGGCTGTATAAAAACTTTTCCCTCTAAGGATGAAAAACATGATAATGACCAATGCAGAAATTGATATCAATAGTCTGAATTCTTTGAATTGTTTATTTATTAAAAAGAAAAAAATACCAGGCAGAATAATGAAAGTACATGGTAATAATAAAATCAGCTGTTCAATGAGAAAAGAGATCCTGCTGACATTTGAGAGCTGGCTGTTATTCAGTTCTATCATGTGGTTGATAACCGGAAGATGATGTTTTATCTGCCAGATAATGTTCGGAGAGGCTACAATAAAAAATATCAAAACTGCATAATAGAAATACCTGTCTATAATGACTTTCCTGTGCTTTGTGAACCTGATCACCGCTAAGATTGAAAAGAGAAGGAACAGGATGCTGTATTTATTGAGAAAAGCGACTCCCGTAGTAGCTCCGATAAGCAATAAATATGAATTTGAATTGGTTTTAAGGAACCTTATCAGAAAATAAATTGTCAGGGTCCAGAAAAAGATATCAAAGCAATAAGGTGTAAAGGCTCCATATATCATAACTAAGAACGTACTGGTTCCGACACCGACAGCAGAGATTAACTGAGCGCGAAAATTTCCATATAATTCTTTGGCAATCAGTGTTGACAGATAAATTAACATTCCACTTAAAATTGACGGAAAAAATCTTACAGCAAATAAAGAATAGCCAAACAGACCTTTTGCAATAAAAGCCATAAAACCTGTCAGGGGAGGTTCGGTGGCATAACCAAAATCGAGATGCCTGCAAAAAGAAAAATAGAGCAATTCATCTCTCTGATACTCAAAACCCGGACCGGATAAAAAGTGTAAAATAATAGTTGCCAGAGAAATAATAATTATAATTGACTTTTGTTGATTCTGTTTCATATTAGTATCTTTTTACAATGATGTACTTCACCTTCCCCAGCAGATGTCTGGCAAGCATAGCCAGGTCTGCTTACCCTTTGCGGTACTTCGTGATTAATTTTATAGACTGAACCAGTCATGGGATGGTTTCACATATATACTATTTTAAACCAAACCTGTAGCTGAATTTTATCAGGAAAACGTTATGAGGCTTATTATCCGCTGTACTGAAAAGATTGCTCATATCGCTGAACAGATCCAGATTGGATGAACTATTTGAACTGCTCCTCGTCTGGCTCCAGACGAAATAAACTGATGACCCCGGGTTATATTCCCATCTTATTACCAGGTTGGAAAGAAAATCCTGAACATTAAAATCCGTCCTGTTAAAACTATAATCAATCGATCCGTCAACATTTTCATCAATATTATAAGAATCTCCGACGAGGCTTATCTGATCTGGTGAATATGTCCGGAAACGATTTTTGTAATCATGCGCCATGGGATCAGAAATATACTTATGATTATAATACTTTCCTGTCGCAAAGAAAGGTTGTCCCCAGTATTGGAGAGTAAGGTCAGGGCTCATGTTCAGATTCACCCTGAACGATGTGCTTATGGTTTTCCTGTTGATACTTGCGAAAATGTATTTTTCCTTATTGTTCACATTCACGCTTGTGACATACTGAAGCTCACAGTATGATTTGCTGAATCCCGGATTGAAAGAGACCGCCAGCCAGTTTGTTGGTTTAAATGAAATGCCACCACCCGTGCTGAAGTCTTTTGAGCACTTCTCAAGACCAATTGTACTGTTGACGTAGCCATTGAAAACAAGTTTTCTCCGGTTATCGGTTGTGAATCCAAAACGGCCATAAATATTACCCGGCGTCTTCATCATCGGTCCACCACGAAGTATAGTCTGGTCAAGGCTGCTGCTTCTGAGAGCTCCGCCGGAATATAAACTCCAGAAATTTTTCAGATCCATGTTTGCATTCCATTCATAGCCTTTTGCAGTGTTGCTGCTTCCAAAATTCCAGACAGAATATATATCCGAATTTATGTTAAACTTCCTGTATATCCATGCCGGTTGATACTGGTTGTACTGGGCCCACAGGACAGACATAATCTGATCGGCTTCGCGCATATAGCCAAGGTCATTTGTTTCAAAGCCGGGTGTTTTCCAGGTAGTTGCATTCATGAAATTCCAGTGTCCGTTAAGCTTCAGAATCTGCATCCTTCCTCCTGATCCGGCCAGTGAAGTCCTGGTTGTGTCAAGAACTGAATAATTATTATCAGGCCGCTGGAAATAATGTGCCGAAGATTTTTGAGTATTCTCTATTGCTTTTTTTGATCCTTCAACAAGACTGAAAGCTGTACTCAGGTTGAACATCCAGTTTTTCTCTTTGAAATACTGCGTAAAATCAGCCCCGCAGGAATAGGCGGCTTTATGCATAAAGTCACTCACATCGGCATCAAGCTCTCTGTTGGCGCTGGTTAAAATCCCTCCGATTAAAGTGTTGCCATTATTTATATCTTTCTGCATTCTTCCCACAAAGTAGTTTGTGAGAGGCTCAACAGTTTTCGACATTCTCCCCCCGACAGTGTCAATTTCAGCTTTCATATGAGCGGTCATAACTTCAATAAAACCGACTGAAAGTCCGTTTTTCGTTTTGCCGGTAAGCTTGGCTGCTCCGAGGATTGTCGACCGGACAGGCACATCTGCATGCCAGCCGTCTTTCAGATCGGGGTAACCATGCGGTTGACGGCCTATTCGCCTGGAGTAGAACAGGTTATCGTTTCCCACTTCTCCGTCACCGATTCCAAGACTAAAATTAGTGATATTGCTTCCCTCAATAAAGAATGGCCTTTTTTCGGCGAAAAAGGTTTCAAAAGCTGACAGATTCACTTCGGATGGATCTGCTTCAACCTGTCCGAAATCAGGATTTATTGTCAGATCCATTGTCAGATTGTTGGTCACTCCAATTTTTGCATCAATACCACCGTTAATTGCTGATAGTTTCCCGTTTGCCAAAAATGGATTTCCGGGAACAGCCTGGAATGTTTCAGTCCTTGCGACTCCATAAGGGGTCACATCAAAAATTTTGCGGGGTTCAATCCTTTCAAGTCCTTTCAGTTCTCCAAAAAGATGCATCAGCCCGGAAGCATCTCTGGGGATAGGCTGCCAATAAGTGGTTTCATTCTTTCTGAACAAGACCCTTCCGACATCAAATCCCCAGATATCTCCTGATTTCTTTTCAAACCTTACCTGGCTGAATGGAATTTTCATCTCGGCAATCCAGCCCTCGCTGTTAACTGAAGTTTTAACCCACCAGTTTGGATCCCATGTAGGGTCTTCATCCTGTCCGTCGTTTGTCATCAAGTGGTCATATTTAACGCCGGTTGAGCTTACTCCGAACAGGAATCCTGTTCTCAGATCATGAAAACTGTCGAGGATAATGCCGACCAGATCCCCATCCTGTTCATCACGACGTGTCAGCCGGTTGACAATACTGTCGGGACTAGTGTCATAAGCCTTAATGGCAACATACAGGTTATTATCATCAAATAAAATTTTGAACTCGGTCCTTTGAGATTCCGGCCTGCCATCGTAAGGCTGATTCTGGGTAAAACCACCGGCCCAGGTCCCTGCCTGCCATGCTTCATCATCGAGGATTCCATTAATTACAGGAGGAACCATGATCCTTGTTGCAGTATACTGTTTCCTTACTATCTGTCCAAAGCCACTTGTGATAAATAAAGAAACTATCAAGGTCAAAATAATAATGCGTTTCATATAGTTCAAAAAGTTTTTGGTTTTTTGAGCTAATGACGGAGGTGGGAAACAACCTGACGCAAAAATGAGTTATTTAGAACGATTATAAATATGGCCAGCGTCGAATCAAATCAAAAGTCTTTTGAGGATGGGATTCCTCGTCCGCCAGTTGGCGGACTCGGAATGACAAGACAATTAGATGGTTAAGAGGGGAAGAAGGGGCGATTCGCAGATGAATTCTAAAATAACGACTGGTACTGCGAATCGCCCCTTCTTCCCCCTATGTCTCTCACGTACAATGTCATCCCGAACGAAGTGAGGGATCTCCCTCAAACATTACAAAGAAATTTTACCAATACTATTTATCGTACAAAAACAATGTGCATAACAGGTCTTAAGGATAAAAAGATAACTTTCTTGTAATGTTTATTATATAATATGCTGTCTTTAGTAACCAAGTGAGGAATCCTAACCTGATGACCAGTAATTCTAAATAATGTAATGATGGATTTTGATGATTCAAAGCCTCAATTAATGAGATGTGTATAGAGGGTAGTTAGAAAAATGAAAGCATGGGCCCCTCAATAACTCAAATAAAAAACGATAATGTATTGATATACATAGTAGTATTCAAATATAAAATCAATGAATTTTATTAATACCCCTTATTCAAAGATCCGGTCTTTGAAAATTTGTTTTAAAGCTCCTGAATCAAATTTTAATCCACGGCAAATAAAAACATGAAAATATGCATTGCGATCATCACGCGCATAGGGACATAATACATGTTCTGTAGCTTCAACCTTATCGAAAAACTGTTCATCCAGGGATTTCAGGTTCTTATTTCTGTTTTAAAAAGTCCCCATCGATTATCATTACTTTTACTCCGTTTGCTGTTGTCGAACGGTGTGAGCTCAAATCGTCTGAGACAACATAAGTCATTCCTTCCTTCAGGACAAATTTTTCACCGTCTTGTAGCTCGCTCACAAATTCGCCATCCAAACAATGTACAATGTGTCCTTTTCGGCACCAATGATCAGCCAAATATCCTTTTGAGTATTCGACTATCCGGATTCTTAATCCCTGAAACTCTAAAGTTTGCCAGAATGCTGTACCGGTTTCTCCTTTATGTTCAATTTTGGGGATCGCTGTCCAGTTTATTGCCTGGAATGGTATATTCTTGTCAGTTTTCATTTGATAATATTTAAATATAAAGTGATAAAGTCTGGAGGGTTGAATAACGCATTATAGATTGTTTCATTAAGTTCATCTGCAAAAATATTCATTTGGCATAATAAATTTGATGATCTGTTGAACAATTGCTCCTTTTGTTCAACAATTAATTCTCATCAATATGATTAAAAGTTTCTTCAAAATCGCTTTACGCTACCTGTGGCGCAAAAAAAACTACAGTATCCTGAATTATGCCTGTCTTACTTTCGGGCTTACATGTTCAATTATTACGGTACTCTATATTCTGAATGTTTTCAGTTATGACAAGTTTCATAAAAACTATAAACGGCTCTATTCAGTCGATGCCTATGTTACCTATTTTAACGGCGCCCGTTTTCCCAAAGAGTACCTGTCTGCCTCACTGGTCGATGTACTGAAAGTAAATGCTCCTGAAATTGAGGAGATGACACGGGTCGCAGAAAGGAGCTATTCATTTATTAATGGTGATAATACATTTGGTGAGAAAGGGTTATATGCCGATAACAACTTCTTTAATGTCTTTACTTTCCCGCTCATAAAGTCAGGCAGCCTTAATGTGCTTAGCGATTTAAACTCGATTGCAATTTCGGAACGTATGGCAATGAAGTTCTTTGAAAGCACTGATTGCGTGGGAAAAACACTGATTCTGAAAGATGGCAGCCGGAAGGAAGCTTATAAAGTTGCCGGTGTTTTTAAGGAGGTTCCAAGGCAATCAAAGATGCAGTTTGACTTTGTAATCCCTTTTTCAAAATTTCTGTCGGATAACAGTTGGGCCGTCGAAACCGGAGCAACTGCCAACCAGACCTGGATTTTACTTAAAAATAATGTCACTCCGAAAATCGTTGAAAATAAAATCAAAAACCTGATCAGGAATCAGGAAACAACTTTGAACCAGGAGCTTTTCCTTTTTCCTCTCAGAGAACAGATTTTATATACATATGCTGCCGGGAAAAGGGTCTGGAAGGAAATGCAGAACATTGTGATTATCGGTACCATTGGATTTACTATCCTGTTAATTGCATGCTTCAATTTTATTAATCTTGCGATTGCTTTGAACTTCAGGCGCTACAGGGAGGCCGGTATTAAAAAAGTTGCAGGAGCGTCCAAATCGTTGATTGTATTTCAGTTCCTGGGCGAAACATTCATTATTACTGTTGCAAGCCTTTTAAGCGCGGTCATCCTGGTCAGGGTGCTTCTGGCCGGGTTCAATACGATGTTTAACTATGACATCCATCTCAGGTTCCTTGATTTCAGAATGATAACATTTTTTGTTGGCATTACCCTGTTCACCGGATTGATTTCCGGATTGGCTCCTGCCCTGTATCTGGCATCATCCAATCCTGTCATTGCGCTTAAAGGTGAAAAAATCACCGGCCACAGCTACAGTAATTTCAGGCAAGGCCTTATTGTTTTCCAATTTGCAATACCTATTGTTCTGATTATATGTATGATGATTATCAGAACCCAGGACAGTTACATGCGTCATTTTGATGTCGGAGTGGACAAAGACAGGCTTATCATTCTTGATAATTCAATAAACATTCAGCGTCATGCAGAAAGTGTTAAATCAGAATTGCTTGCGATTCCCGGTATTGATGCAGTCAGTTTCACCAACTGCATTCCGACGCGCGGTGCGAGAGTTTCGAGTGAGGTGAACTGGGAGGGGAAAGATGCCACCGAAAAGCTCCATTTCTGGTGTGTAGGTTCTGATTTTGATTATGACAAAGCTGTGAGTGTCAAATTGGTTGAAGGCAGATTTTTCAATCCTTCGTTCTCAACGGATACTGCTGCATATCTGATAAATGACGTAGCTGCCGGAGTGATGAAGAACAAAAATCCAGTCGGTTCAGCAATAACTCTCGACGGTCGCAAAGGAATCATAATCGGTGTATTTAAAGATTTCCACTCCATCGATCTGGCCGGTCCTCTTGTTCCTACCATTATGCAAATAAAAACCGACAACAGACCGACTATCCTCGTTAAGTATTCTTCAGGTTCATTTCGTGAAATCTCCGCTGAAATAAGGGCCGTTTACAAGCATTATGAACCTGATGCAGCATTTAAGGCCACATTATTTCGCGACCTGATACCCTATTCAGATCTTAGCCTCCCTTCAAGACTGGTCGGCCTTGCATTTATTATTGCTTTACTGCTAGCTTGCATGGGATTATACGGCCTCGCCTCTTTCACTTCCGAGAACCGCACCAAAGAAATTGGGATCAGAAAAGCCAATGGGGCGACCACCGCATCAGTAATGCGCCTCTTGCTTACCAGTTATACAAAATGGCTGACAATAGCATTTCTTCTTGCGCTGCCTATAGCCTTCATGTTAGGTAAAAATTTCCTTATGAGATTTAATTTCCACACTCCAATGCCGGTCTGGGCATTTTTAGCAGGGCCTGTCATTGCCTCCGTCGTAGCGCTACTAACGGTCAGTTCTCAAACCTGGAGTGTTGCGAACCGAAACCCGGTAAAAGCCCTCAGATATGAATAAAACAGATATCGAGCCGAAAAGGAATTAATAGAATTTGTGGTTAAATCTTTTTACCACTAAGGATCGCTAAGGTTATCACTAAGGTACACAAAGGTTTTCACGACTGTTCACCAGGAATTTACTGATAAAAACGTTCATATCCTTGCGCCTTCAATTTCACTGATAATTTTGTACCTGGCTCTAGAGAAGTGCGACCTCGATGTACTGCTGGGGATTGACAATATCTGACCAATCTCCTCGTGGTCGTAACCTTCAAACAAATATAGAGAAAGGACATCGCGATATCTGTCCGGAAGAAGTCTTATTTTTCCCATAACTTTTTTTATTCTGGGATCAGGTTCATCATTGTAACAATGATTTTCAGAGCAGGTTTCTTCCATGCCATGAAAGGATTCAAAATCTTCATAGATCATTTTCCTTTTTTTCTTAAGATAATCGAGTGACCTGTTTTGAACAATTTTTTTAAGCCAGGCACCAAAGCTTACAATTCCTGAGTAAGAACTGATTTTCTCAAAGGCTGACAAAAAAGCTTCCTGCATGATATCTTCAGCCTCCATGGCATCATTCACAATTCTTAAGCTTATATTATACATTGCTTTATAATATAATTTGTAAATCTGAAACTGAGCTTTCTGATCACCTCTTTTGCAACCATCAATAAGTCCCTGATGTAAGTTAAGAAATTGTACTTCCGGATTAACTCCTTTTGCATTCATAATATTTAATTTTGATTTGTCGGATCAAAACTAATATCAGGCTGCATCTGTTAAAGAACACCCCTATAAGGATGATGTACATCCCGATAGGCAAGTATAAATTAGTTAATGTAAGTACAATACAATCAGGAATTTATTGATTTTTTGAAATCTGAAGGAGTTTTACGGGTAAGTTTCTTAAACGCATTATTAAATGCAGTTTTTGAATTATATCCAACCATTTCAGATATCTCTTCAACTGTAAGTTTATTCGATTTGTCACCGGATAAAATTCTTTTCGCTTCTTCCACCCTGTATGATGCAAGCAATTCAAAAAAACTTTCATTGAGCTTTTCATTAATTACCTGGGAAACATGATGAGGGCTCTCTCCTAATTTCTTTGCCAGTTCCGACAAAGATGCAAGGTTATCCAAAAAATATTTTTTTGTCTCAAGTTCAAAAATAATATTGTCAAGTATTTTAAGTTTAGCTGCTTCAGTTAAAGAAGACTTACGATACTTGCTCATGGATAAATCCATGAAAGCTGTGGAACGGTCAAAATAGTCCGAATCATTCATGATTCTGAAAGTGGTTATCAGAATAATAACCGAAACATAGGCACCGATATAATAATCACCCAAATCACCTTTAAAACAAAGTTTTACAATAATGAAAATCAATAACACTATCGTAATGTGAAAAACCATATTCCTTAACGGTCTCAGAACTTCATCCTTTGTTGTGAGAATCGATTCACCTTCCTGGTGTCCTTTCTTCATCAATAACCTGAAAGCAAATGAAATATAAATGACTAATTGAATTCCTGTCGCTAAATTCAGCCATTTCTTTAATTGCAGCGGGTCATTCGATACAAAATAATGAAATTTGATGGTCGGCCAATCCGGATGAAAACTATAGACATAAGAATTATACTTCATCTCATTGGGCTGAATGAGATCGAAAGTGAGGTAGCAGAGGTACAGGAAGGCAATTATAAAATGTATCCAGTCTTTTTTAGAATTGGACTGGTCAAGACTTCTTTTGATAAAAAGATAAAGCAATGGGCCGATTGTTAAATTAAGCGGTTCTGAATAATTCGTAATGACCAGGACTTTAGTAATATAGCCCGTAAGGTTAAGAAACTGCTCAAGGATACAGAGGGTAAGTGAAAGAAGCAGCAATCCCTGGTACAGGTTGGCTTTAATGTTTGATGATGACTTTATTATAAAGAAAAAAGAAAGGATCAAACCCTGGAAAACTCCTATAAAAATAAATGCCGATATGGCATCTAAATGTGTGGTCGTGTTCATTGACCAAATGTAATGAAGTTTTTGAATATTTTCCTTTAATAAATTGAACCACAAAGTACCACGAAGTATGACTCAAAGTAACACAAAGGGTAAAAACAAAAATTGGGAATTGGAAGCAAAAAACAATGCCGTTCAGAACAGGCAGTCATGCAAATCTGAACGACATTGATTAACCTAAACTTAATTGTCGAAACTTTATTTGGCCCCCTTTTTTACATAAATATTCCCCTGCATGTTTTTCATCATCATTTCAGGTCCGCCGCCATTGATCTTTCCTAAGACCCAGTCATCTTTTTTTATCTTGTACAAACCTGGTTCAGTAGTCTTATCTATTTTGGCCGGTGTTTTATCAATGTCTATATCAAAATCACTGTAGACGTCTCCATTATCGGATTTTAGTTTCAGATTGGCTTTCGTATCTGCCGGAAGAGTGACATTGACGTCGCCATTCAATGTTGAGAACGCCATCGGGGCTTTAGGGTCGACAGCTTTGAAAGTCACATTCACATCTCCGTTCACTGTATTGGCAACCACTGAACCTGAAATATTGGTAAGAGTGATCTTATCGTTGACATTATTCACTTCCAGTTCCCCTCTCACATTATCCACCACAATTTCACCATCGTTTACGGTGCCAATCTGAAGTTTCACATCCTGTGGAATTTTAAGCTCCAGATCAATAGCTTTGTTGGGATTGCCGGTATTAACCGTAACATTATTATCAGCTTCCTTTGCGGTAACTTCATAACTTCCATGCGTCGATATTCGTTTCATCCCATTTTCAACAGCATTCGATCCTTCTTCGTTGTCGCCGTCCCTTGGAATTACGTTGATTATGATGTCTTTGCCATCAGAGCTTGCAACTTTTATCGATCCTGAAACCAGATGTACTTTCAGGGAGTATGATTTCCCTGGGCTGCTCAGTGGCACTGTTAACTGTTCTGTCGATCCGGTTTGTCCGAATGACTTTGTTCCGACAAACAGGCTTAGTAATACCAGGCCTGCAATTCTCATTTTTTTCATAATTGTATAATTTAAGATTGCTTTTTAATATAAACGTTCCCGTTAAGTGTTTCAAATTTGAATGTTTTACCACCCTTGCCAAAACGCACAGCAGTGGCAGTATTTAATTTATAGACTATCCCATTGCCATTCTTTTCCCGGACTTTAGTGACTGAGGCAGGGAGTACCTGCACCTCGGAAAAATCAGTATAAAGATCCCCATGCATGCTTTTAAACTGAAGATCGGCCGAAAGACCCGGCTGGTAACTTACATGTATATTCCCGTTTATAGTATAGTATGAAGATTCCTCTGCAGGATTGGCCTGATAACTTACGGATACGTCTCCGTTTACCGTATGCGCATAGGTTGTCCCTTTTGCATTTTTGATTGATATCTCTTCATTCACATTATTTACATGCAGATTCCCGCTGACATTATTCACCGAAATAATCCCGTCATTCACTGTTGAGATATGCAGGTTCATGCCATATGGTACCTTGACTGTAAAATCGACATTATACTGGTATTCGATTTCCTGACGATCATCATTATATTGCCAGCTTCTGTGAGGGCGTGAATCGTAAGGTTCTGCAATATAAGCCATTATGGTGTCGGTTCTCTCATCAAAAGCAAGCTTAAATTCCTTTTTACCCGTTTCAAGGATTTTGTCGTCATCTGCCGTGATGGTCTTATCCATTTCAAGTATTACCTTATTCCCTGAGCACCCTTCCACTTTAAGAAACCCTGAAATATTATAAATGAAAAGTGTACTTTTTCCGGCATCATCTGAAAGTGTGAATTCTTTGCTCATATGCTCCTTAAATTCCCTGGCATTTGCCTCCGTAACAGTGCATATTATTCCCAGTCCCATTAAAAGGGCAACTATTTCTTTTTTCATTTTATATGTTGATTATTTGGTTTTCAGATCAACTTTTGAATGCTTTTTTCGATATTGAGTTTAACCATCTGATTCAGTCCTTTTTTATTTAAAAGTTTTTGCAGATATTGAACGGAGCTCTTTTCCTGCAGCTTTACCATGACATCTGCAATGGCCGATTGCATGATGGGTGATTCCTGAAGGTTTATACTCCTCACAAGGCCTTCCCGAACTCTGGGTTCACGGGACAGTTTGACAAGAGCTTCAAGTGTTGAAAGTCTTACATTGACATTAGGGTCCTCATTTAAGGTTGTAAACAGAGCATCAATTACTTTATTATTAACATTGCTGATCTCGTCGGTGTATGAAACAGCCCGTATGCGTTCCGATGCCGAAGGGTCCTGAAGAAGAGAAAGTAGCATTACCTGTTTCAGATCCGAAACCTGTGATGAAAGTGAATTTATTTGCTTATTATAAGAAGTTGCCGATTGCCCGGGCTGATGCAACAGATATCCCCCGGTAAGTCCAAGTGCTATCAATAAAATACTGAATGCTAACCTTGGCTGTGCCTGTTGTGACCAAAAGACACGCAGCATAATTATCCATTCACTGACAGAATTTCTTTTCGCAATTAGTTCTTCTTTATAATTTGATATTATGGCACTAAAACTAGTCCCTAATGTTTCTGACGGTTCCGGCTGTGGAATTTCTCCCATCAGATCCCAGATCTTCTTAGCTGCCTCAAATTCTGGCAGGCAACCGGCACAACCAGACAGATGACGTTCCAGTTCACTCTGCTGCATCTGATCAAGATCGCCGGCCAGAAACGAGGCAAATTGTTCCCTGTAGTCTTTGCATTCCATATTGATTTCTTTAATTCTCAATTTTCAAATAGTTGTTTTTTAACTGGTTCAAGGCACGATGAACCCTGACTTTTATTGCACCTTCTGTTGTATTCAGTATTTTCGCTATTTCATTGTATTTCAGCTCCTGAAAACGATATAAGATCAATAGTTCCCGGTTTTCATCACTTAATTTTTGCATTGCTGTTTCAAGTGTTTTCAATTCCTGTTCCTTCATCAGAGGCGTATCTGTATACAGCTCCCCCTCAATTCTTTCTTCATACTCTTTTACATCGGAATGATACGGGGTCCTTTTAACTTTCCTGAAGTGATCATAAACTGCATTTCTTGCTATATGATACATCCACATCTTAAATTCACCAAAACCCATAAATCCGTCAGGGTATTTCAACATTCTAAGAAAAATATTCTGAACCATGTCTTCACTCAGCTCTTTCTGCCGGGTCATGTTAAAAATGAATCTGTACAACTGACGATAGTATCTTTCATAAAGCAGGCCCATTTTATCAATGTCACCGTTTTTTACCTTCAGCATCAGCGCATTATCCGAGAGAGTATCCAAACCCTGTTGTGTTTATTTCAATCAATTTATACTGTAAACCTCTTTAAAAGTAAAAGGTTACAGGAAAAGGGTCATTTTCTGTAAAGATACTGATTAGGAGAGAACTCGTAGAATGGAAGTCGGGAGTCCTGAGGGTTAAAAAAATAATCGCCCGTTAAATTTAACGAACGATCATAATTTGACTTTCAATAAATATATGGTATCAGGCTTCCTGTAATTGATTAAACTAAAATAATTACAAGAATAATAACCAAAAGAAGGCCGCCACCACCGTACCAACCATACCCTCCTCTATGATGCCTGGTCTCAACAATAACCTGGGTAGTTGCCCTAAGATCTTTGTTCGAATCACTGCTTCCTTTATTTACCAGATTCTTTTCAGACAAATTATCTGTCTCAGCCCGCCTTGTAATGCGGCTTAATTCCTCGTTGGATAATTTATTCTCTCTCGTATTCAATACCGCTGGTTTATCTGAATCCTTTTTGGGATCATTAAAACCTGCAAATGCTGAAGTGCTTAATACAAATAGTATTAAAAAAACAAATAACAGATTCTTTTTCATGATGTAATTTTTTGATTATTAGTTAATAAGCAAAGTTACGTGTCAAAAAAACCGATCATGTTACATAATTATATAAATAAGTTACATGTTTCGTATATCGCCATCTTACCTAACTTTTCCCTTTTCTGTTCAACCTGGACTGTAATAAATACTTTATTTTTAGAATTTCTACTGTTAAATCAAAACATTAAATACTAAAAAGGATAACAAGGTCACAGGATTCATTTTAACGGTTCGACAGAAAAAAGGATTGAATAAGTCAGAAATGTCTTTAAACCTTGCCTTTCGGGCTGTCTTGCTCACTTCGTTCTCTATCTTAAGGTCTTATGCGATCGTTTTGGCTTTTGAATTTTGGCTGTTAACTTTTGTAATTTGCATTTTCAAGAATTTCTTATCTTAGATTCTACTAATTTTTACAAAAATGAAAAAATATTTTCTGTTCTTGATTTTAATTGTCGCTCTGAGTTCATGGTCGCTTCAGGATGGGACAGTAAAAATCAGGATGAATCGTTTTCTTCAGCTTCGATTCATGCTAAAAGTATCTCTTCTGTGGTTGATAATTGCCTGCTTTCAGATAAACCTTTTCTCACAGACAATCGATGTCAGCAAAAAACTTAAGGGTTTTGATACATATATGGATAAAATCCTGAAAGACTGGAATATTGCCGGAGCAGGTGTCGGAATTGTATATAAAGACAAGTTGGTTTTTGCCAAAGGATATGGTTACCGTGAGTATGAGCAAAAACTTCCCGTTACACCTAAAACCTTATTTCAGATTGCTTCGAACACAAAACTGTTTACAGCAATTTCTGTAGGAATGCTTGTTGACCAGGGAAAACTTGACTGGGATAAACCGATACGTAATTATGTTCCCTCAATTGAGTTTTATAATAACGACCTGAATAATTCTGTCACCATACGCGATATGCTGTCGCACCGGACTGGTATTTCCCGGCATGACCTAATATGGTACAAATCTGATTTCAGTCGCAAGGAACTATTTGAACGTTTTAAATATCTTGAACCCAGTCAACCGCTAAGACAAGGATTTCTTTATAATAATCTGATGTATGTTGGGGCAGGTTACATAATTGAACTTCTGAGTTCAAAAACATGGGAAACATTTTTGCAGGAGAACATATTTAATCCTCTGGAAATGAAAAGTACGGTCTTCACTGTTAAAGAGATGGAGCAAAATCCTGATCATGGAGTTCCTTACAATGAGAAGAGGGATACGACACTGTTATACAAGATCCCGATATATGAGGATCAACAGGCGGTAGGACCAGCAGGTGCAATAATTTCGAGTATTGAGGATATGTCGAACTGGCTGATAGCTCTGATGAATAATGGGAAATTTAAGAAAAGGCAGGTCATTCCAGAAAGAATAGTAAAGGCAACTCTTGAGCCCACCGTTGCATTGCCAAACAACGGTTTGGAGAACAAAGGTTATAAAGAAATCCTTAATTCCTTTTATGGTATGGGAAGATTCACTTTATCATACAGGGGTCACTTTATGACAAATCATGGTGGAGCTCTTCCCGGTTTTTATTCCCAGGTTTCTGCCATGCCCTATGACAGTATCGGAGTAATTGTATTTGTTATTGGTGACCAGGGTTCCGCACTCAGTAATATAATACCTTACAACATCTTTGAAAGATTACTGGGACTTGACCTGACTCCATGGAGTGAAAGAGGCCTGAAAGATCAGATTGAAGGTAAAAAGATCGGGAAGGAAGGACGCAGTAAATCAGGCACTGATCGTATAGCAGGAACCAGGCCATCACATCCCCTGACAGATTATGTCGGCCAATATCAGAATCCGGCATACGGAATTATTAATATTACCCTGGCAGATACAGCATTACAATTTGATTTCCATAACATGAAGCTGCCTCTTAAACATTATCATTACGACCGGTTTGATACTCCAAATGATGAACAATGGGGCCTCTGGACACTGAATTTCACAACTAATCCGCAAGGAAGCATAGATGCTCTTTATACTTCGCTTGACGAGAACCAGACCATTTTCACAAGAAAAGCTGATGCTTCCTTAAGTGATCCAGTAGTACTTGCAAAATATGTTGGGAAATATACCATCGCCGGAAATTTTATAAATATGGAACTTATTGATAAGGATCTCTATATGATTGCCCCCGGTCAACCAAGGATTAGACTGATACCCGTGAAAACACACACTTTCAGAATAAATGAATTCCCGGACATTAGTATTGTGTTCATTTTAGAGAATGGCGAGGTAAAAGCGTTCAAACAAATCGATCCCTCGGGAGAATACCGAGTAGAAAAGCAAAAATAGGGGCTTCCCAACGCACAACTCACGCTTCAAGGAAAATCATTATTTCTACTTCCTTGATTCGAGCGTTGTATGGTCTTGGAGTCTTGATCACTACGTTCGCTGTCTTGAGGTCTTTTACGATCGTTTTGGCTTTTGACTTTTGACTCTTAACTTTTGCAATTTGCATTTTCAAAAATTTCTTACCTTAGTTAGTCTTAATTTTTACTTGCGTGAAAAAATATATCCTTTTTTTAATCCTGATAGTTCACCTGAACATATTTCAAGTGAATGCACAAACAAAAAATTATCCTGCTGATATTGAGGAAAAAATCAAATTGGTTGAAAATAACCTGGCAGGATGGGTGCAGACCGGAACCAATGACAGATGGAACCTGACTGAAAGGATGAAAAAATATAATATCAATGGCCTCAGCATTGCAGTTATCCATAATTATCAGATCGAATGGGCCAGGGGATACGGATTAGCCGATGTTTCTGAAAATCGGCCCGTGACTGAGAATACGCTATTCCAGGCCGCTTCAATCAGCAAATCCATTAACAGTGTCGGAGTTTTAAAACTGGTTCAGGAAAAGAAACTCGACCTGGATACCGATATCAATAAATATCTTGTAACCTGGAAGTTCCCGTATGATGAGAAATCAAATAACAAAAAGATAACTATATCCAACCTTTTAAGCCATACAGCAGGACTTACAATTCATGGTTTTCCCGGTTATGCAAAAGGAGATTCTATTCCTACCCTTTCCCAGATCCTCGACGGAAAGAAACCTGCCAATACCGTGGCAGTTAGATCATCAGCAGAACCCGGGAAGAGTGTTAACTATTCAGGCGGAGGCATAACAGTTTCACAGATGATTGTTATGGATGTCACGCATCAGCCTTATGACGTCTTTATGCAGAAAAATGTTCTGGATCTCCTCGGCATGACAGGCAGTTCATATACACAACCGCCTGCCGAGGCAAAAGAAAAGCTGCTGGCAACCGGTTATAAGGCTGATGGAAAGGAAGTTCCTGGTAAATTCCATATTTATCCCGAACAGGCAGCTGCAGGGTTATGGACAAATCCCAGCGATCTTTGCAGATATATCATCGAAACTCAACTCTCGTGGCAGGGAAAATCGTCGAAGGTGCTGACGCAGGAGATGACCAGGTTAAGGCTAACTCCTGTAATGGAGGATGCGGCACTTGGAACATTTGTTAATTCCAGAGTCACGGGTTCTTTGAAATATTTTAATCATAACGGAGGGAATGAAGGATTTCAATGCACTGCAATCGGCTGCCGCGATAACGGGGAGGGAGTGGTGATCATGACCAATTCTGATAATGGATCACTTATTTATGAGGAGATAGCTAACAGCGTTGCAACCGTATAT
Source organism: Bacteroidales bacterium (assembly GCA_050014255.1). Taxonomy (GTDB): domain Bacteria; phylum Bacteroidota; class Bacteroidia; order Bacteroidales; family VadinHA17; genus LD21. The sequence continues at coordinate 33,288 of JBEKDR010000006.1, forward strand.
CACTGGAAGGATTATTATCTGCCGGAAATAAAAAAGGTAATTGATATAGATACAACACTTCTCGACAAGTATGCAGGTAAGTATAGTACTGACGGGAAAACAGCAATTTTCAGAAGAAATGGCTATGACTTCTCAATAAACGTGCTTGGTGATCTTTTCTGGAAAGTATATTTTACCTCTGATAGTGATTTCTTTGCAAGAGAATTCAGGGGCTTTCTCAGATTTCATACCGATAAGGATAAAAAAGTCACAGGATTCAGCTTTAATGGCATGACGGCAAAGAAGGTGGAGTGAAACCATAAGAGTTTGTCGAAAAAGTTTTTTTTAACCGCAGAGTTCACAAAGTAGGCGCGCCACCTGGCCGCTTCGCGGCCATCCCCCTGAAGGGGGATTAATTCGGTCACATTTAGCAAATTAACCCCCCTTTAGGGGGGAAGGGGGCAAAATGCTTTGCGGTTAATGGATTTCGACTTTTTCAATAGCCCGAACAAGTCATTTACTTGATTATAAGTCTATTTGGATGACTTAAGTGACTCTTAAAAAACAGGAAAAACCCGTCAATAAAATAGAAAATACCTATAACCCCTAAGATCAGACTGCAGATCCATACAAACCTTTTTTTCGAAAGGGTTGCTATGGAAGAAAGCAAAAAAGATATCCGGAGAAAGATGACAGCAATGCCAAATTTCCCTGAGTGTTTCTTAGAATCGTCCCTCAGGTTTTCGAAATCCTTCGCACCTTTCGATATCGCTTCCTTTTCAGACTTGTAGGTTTTAACCTTTTAGGCATAAACTACAATCATGCCATCGCATTTCTTTATCAGTTCTTCATTGCCTTTCTGCTTCTCAAGCGATGCTACCTGAATCTCAAGGTTTTCCCTTCGCAGATCGTAGATATAGCTTTTTATGCTTTTGCTCTGAAAAATGCCCATTGATCGCTGGCCAGTGCCTGGTTCAGCAGGCTCATGGTACTGAAACCACCCCCTTTAAAAGTTGATAATGTTGCAGCCACGGCAATCAAGATGGTGGTAATGGCCATATATGTCATCCATTTTTCTTTTTTAACCTCTTCCATATCCTGTAAAATAAAATTGCTGTTTTAAAATTCCGGCAAAAATAATTAAAGTAATTAATATTCAAAACCCATATGCCGCTTCTCAGGTTCCGCACACCGCTGACCGCATGCCGCATACCAATCGTTTGCAACAGCATTAGGACCGATTTTTTGTAATCTGATGGAATTTCCCTTAATTTGAGGAAAGATCCTATAAACATTAAAAATAACATTATATGATTTCCAGACATTCCCTCTTTTTTTGTTTTTTCTCCTTTGCCTTTCTTTTTGTCACAAAACAGGCCGGCTCTCAGGATAAGAACTGGACTCAGTTCAGGGGAAGCGACCTGAATGGCTTGGCATTGAATGAAAAAATTCCGCTTAAATGGGATGACTCCTCTATTAAATGGAAAACTGCAATACATGACCAGGGATATTCCTCTCCTGTTATTTATGACAATCAGGTCTGGATAACGGCAGCAAAATCTGACGGAAAAGAGCTTTATGCTGTCTGTACGGATTTTCAAACAGGTAAAATTATTTATGATATTAAGGTATTTGCTCCTGAAGAAGTTGAGGGCAAGCACTCTATAAATACTTATGCCTCTCCCACACCCTGTATTGAAAAAGGTTTTGTATATGTACATTACGGGAGCAATGGAACTGCCTGCATAAATACTACAAATGGTTCAATCGTATGGAAACGTAACGATTTCAAATGTAAGCACGTCCAGGGTCCGGCTTCATCACCTGTAATTTATAAAAACCTGCTAATCCTGCACTTTGAAGGCGTTGATGTCAGGTTTATCGTTGCTCTTGATAAATCGAACGGAAAGATTATCTGGCGAAGTGACAGACCCACCGAACCTTATGAACCATTATCGAAAATCGGGAGAAAAGCATATATAACCCCTCTAATAATAAATGTTAAAGGACATGATATGCTGATCTCCAATGGTTCAGCCGTATGTATAGCCTACGATCCCAACTCCGGCAAAGAAATATGGAGGGTTGTTGACGGAGCCGAATCGACAATAGCTATGCCCTTTTCAGAGAAAGGAATATTGTACTGGTATACAGGATACAAAGCAGACGGAAACGGTAATAAAAGCACCAACCTGCTGGCAGTCAATCCCGAGGGCAATGGAGATATAACAGGGACAAACATTATATGGAAAAAACAGGAAGAACTTTCACGAAACCAGTGCCTCACACCAGTTATAAAAGATGGATTGATATATACTGTCAATACCCGGAACATAATGATGTGCATTGATGCAGCATCCGGAGAAGAAGTCTGGTCAATACATGTGACATCAAATTATGATGCGTCACCGCTGTACGTAAATGGCAATATCCTGTTTTTCTCGGTAAAAGGGGAAGTTATCGCAATAAAAGCAGGCCGGAAGTATGATGTTGTCGCTCAGAATCAAATGGATTCAGGGATCTGGGCAACACCTGCGATTTTAAGAAATTCCGTTATATTGAGAACACAAAAGTATTTGTACAGGATAGGAGGGGAGTGAAAATAGTCTTGCGGTCATATTGACTTTTGACTTTCTCCTTTCTCCTTTTAACTTTTCTTCTTAACAGGATATCCGATCGTCTGACCAAATAGCACCCGTTGATCGGCGCGCAAATTTAATTTTGCCGTCAGAGCAGGTTTATTGCAATTATGGAACCAGCATGCCAGACCTTGTGAGGCAGCAAACAAATATACATTGCCTGCGATGAGACCCGTATCGACATAATAATATGACTTTTGAATTTCCGGATTCTGTAAACCAGGTTCCTGGTAACCTGAAGTATTAGAAAGTTTATTCACATCGGCAATGTAGATGAGACGAACGGGAGCCTTATCTCCAAAAGTCGCCTGCCCATGACCAATTGCCAGAGTGCGCAAATCTCTGGCAATGACAGGAATCAATCTGTGATGAAATGCATCATAGAAATAAGTTCCTTCTTCCAGTGCAACATAAAGATCAATTTCCTGTGAGTTGCTGGCTGTTGCCGCAGTTCTCCCCGGTATTCCAAACGGGACCTTGTTACGATTTACCCCGCAGGCAGACCAGAGAAGATTTGAAAGCACCTGCAAAGGCAGTTTTTTATTGCTTATTTCACGGATAGTTTTTCGTTGCTTTAATGCTTTCAGGACTGATCTTCGGCTATCAGTTTCAGGTTTCAGAAGTACAATCGGTTTCATATTCTGTAAACCGATATCAATAAATTCAGAAGTTTGAGATGCTGATTTTTCTATTCTTTTCTTAATCATTGAAGTCTCCTTTCCTTTTGACAGGAGATTTCTCACTTCTCTGCCTGTCGGCGGATAAGTTCGGGATCCCGAGTGAAAGCGAGGGATCTCCTTTTTGCTGCCACTCTTTTGTAAAAGTAATATTCCGATTAAATTCATGATTCCCGAGACTCATACAAATTTATATTTGATATAAATAAACAAAACAAAAATCAATATATAATTGTTTTGAATATTGTTGACTATAATAAACAATAATAATCAGACTTATAAATAATCAGAAGAAAGCTAAAATTTGGTTTTTAATATCCCATTATATATATTTGTTTTGATCCTACACTGATAAACCTGTTTTTACTGATACCTTAACTAAGAATAACCAGATGAAAAAATTATCCTTAACCCTGTTTGTTTTGTTCTGTCTGACTGTATTGTCGTCAGCTCAATCATCACGATTAAGTGGTGATTCAAAATATACCATTGGCATACTAGGCGGATTAAATATACCGCGACTAAGTGGCGGGAACGGCAATGAATTGAGCCGTGATTATACATCACGTTGGGGTGCTGCTTTTGGTTTGACAGCCTCCCTGGGCTTAGGATCAAATTTTAGTCTTACAGCTGATCTGTTATACTCGAGCGAAGGTGGTAAACGGAATGGAATACAGGCTTTTGATGCCTCTTCTGTTAATCCCCAGGTGCCTGCCGGAACATATTTTTATGCAGATTATGACAATGAAAGCATTTTGAATTATTTTGAGATTCCGGTAATGCTGAAATATTTTATTCCTTTAAATAAATCATCAAAGTTTTTTGTTGATTTTGGACCTTATGTCGGATTTTTGCTGAATGCAAAACAGAAGACCAGCGGGTCAAGTATAATTTATGCTGACAGGGCAGAGACCATGGCAGTTGTTCCCGAAGCTCAGTCATTTAATGCCAATACCGATATAATGAACAGCATTAATCTGACCAATTTTGGCCTGACAGGCGGTGTGGGATTTGCACAAACAGTTAATTCCAGTGAGATTTTTTTGGATGCCCGTGGCGCATACGGATTGACCGTTATTCAAAAATACAGCCAGAATGGGAACAGTCATAACGGTAATTTATTGATCGATCTTGGATACGCTTTACACTTTTAAAAGTTTACGGGATCGAGTGCTCAGCGTTCATGTTAGTCACCATTGCACCATTGGAGCGTTCTTCCCATGAGCCCTGAGCTCTGTGCACTGTGCCGTTTCGCCGTTTATTTATCAAAATTAATCTTTTTGAAATCAGCCAGTTTCAATGCTTCTTTCCGGTATATTTTGCGGGTATGCTTTTCGCCGTTGTCATCACTTATGCGGCTCAGACCAAAATAAGCATAAGCTGCATATTCATTCCCATACTTACCAAATAAAGAAATGTCACTTATCCCGTTATTATAATAAAGCTGAGCCAGTTTATTATTATGATACCTTTTTTCCTGAAGGATAGCCTTTAAAACGAGGAGCTGTGCCTGAAAGAATTTATTTCCTTCATCCTCCGGTGAAGCTGATATTAGTTTTTCAGCTTCGTCATATTTTTTCATGAGCAACAGATTTCTTATATATGTGGAAAGAAACATTACATTTTCAGGATACATCTCATGAAGTGTCTTACAGTAAAACAGACTCTCAGGAAGCTTATTCTCATAGTTCAAATAAATCAATGTAAGGAGAGAACATGATTCAGCTTTCAATACTATAGAGTTTATTGCGGCTGACTGCAATTCTTTTAATCCGGCTTCCATATCTCCGTGCGGGAACAGAAGAGCCAGTGATTTATACACCGGATATATCCTGGGATAAGCCTCACGGTAATAATTATAAACTCCTGTAAAATAGCATAAATCTGCAGAGACTGAGACAAAATCAAAGGCATGCCTCAAATGCTTATATGTACTTGTTGTAAGAGGAATAACCTCCAGAATCAGATCATTATCATCGTAAAACGTTAAAAGCATTCCCCTTGCGCATAAATCAGCCAATAAATATTCTTCCTCATAATCCGGATTAATATTCGTTTCCGATAGCCTTATACATTGACGCATATCTTCCTCAAAGGAATCATGGAAAGGAGATGTATGAAGCATAGGATAATTCTCCCAGTAAGTCATAATTCCTTTCAGAAGATATACAATCGGATGTCCGGGATACGGTTTGATAATCTTTGTGTAAACCTCATGGGCGCTATCAAACTGCAGATTATAAATATAATCGACCTCTTGCCTGACCAGGTTCAAGGTAGCTGTATCCTGTAGCAGTTGTGCATTTGCCGCGGCAGAGGTCATAAACAATGCAAGGCCTGTGCATTTTATTATTATTTTAAACCTTCCGGTCATTGTTAAAGAAAATATCCGACATAAAATTATTAAAATCTTATTTAAATAGCTAACATAGAAAGATAAGCTATTTGTTATCTTTCCGTCATGCGGTCTCGCAATCAGACTTTTAGAATCCAGAGTATAACATAGCTCCTTTTGGAACTTAAAGTAAGAGTGTACTGTTATTTGTGTTTCTTTCTGATATAATCCCTGACGTTCAGAGATAGTGAAATTGCAAATGCCCCAAGGAAAAGATACAGCGTGACTTTATCAACGAGTGAAGGACTAAAGTCCAGACCCGTGAGTCTGTCTGCCAGATATTTAATATAGGAATCCGGGAGATCAGTTTTACCGAGATTTTCAAGAATTCTGAAATGCCAGTCCGTCAGCGGACAATAACCTAATGTTCCGACAATGAGTCCTAAAAATAACCACGAGGCGCCTGTTAATGAAAGGACAATCAGGTTCAGAATCCTGGTTCTTTTCCACATCCAGCCGAAAAGGTTAAAGAATATCAACAAGGAATGGAAGCAAACAAAAAATATGTCGAGTATGTGCCAGATCATAACCGATAGTGTTTCTGTAAAGTTCGGCAAAACAAGTAAGATACAAAAGGTCACACAACACACGACCCAGAGTAAGAACGGCATAACGGCGCAGAGGCAAAAATGAGATTTATTATGAAGTTAATTATCTTAATAAATATTTATAAACATTTGTTTCATACCGCGTAAATCCTAATTTTTGATACAATTTATTAGCAGCAGTTCTTGATGGCCTTGACGTTAGTCCAATAGTCTTTGCACCCAAAGATCCGGAATAATTTATTGCAAAAAGCATCATTTCTTTACCAATCCCTTTACCTCTTTGAGTTTCATCAACTACCACATCTTCTATCCAGACTTTTGCTCCTGATGGCGTAAGATAAGTTCCGATTGTAAGCATCCCGACTATTTGTTTGTTATCAAGCTCGGCTATGAAAAAATGAACGTTTTCAGATGTTAAAATACTTTTAAAATACTGTTTAGCTGGTAATTCCTCATTTGAAGCAACCTGTGGAAGTAACCTTAAAACAGCTTCAAATACTCTTCTACTAAACCTGTTTATCTTTTTTATTTTCATCTCGTAAAATGGTTTTCAGAGTATAACCAGATAGGAAGAGTGAAACCACATCAGAAATTAGTTTTCTTTCCTTGTCCCGGTAAATGTTCCCTCTCCCATTGTGCCAAAAACAACCTTCCCTTTCATGCTATTGCCATCTACCGTACCGGTGTATTCCATAGCCAGATCTGAAGCAGAAAATTTTAAGTTGATTTTATTAACTTTAATGGTGCCGTTTACAGTAGCTTCTCCAAACTGACCTTTATATGTTCCGATTATAAGGGTGTCATTTTCCTGCTTCAGAACAAATACAGGTGTACCTGAACCTGCACTTGTTTCAACCGTCATATTCCAGGTGCCGGTTATCTTCGCATGCTGAGCCTGAAATGAAACAGATAGCATCAGAACAATAGTTGAACATGCTATCGAAATTAAAAACATCCTTTTTGGCTTTTTCATAGGTTTAATTTACTGGTCAGGTAAAGATAATGATATTTAATGGATGATTAAGGGGATAACGGCGTAACGGCGCAAAGGCGTAATGGTGTAAAGGCGCAACGGCTTAACTGGGGAAAGACAATGCCTGGCTTCCAGGGGCTGACAGTTTCGTGGAATCATTATCGATAATAAGCACCCAGTCACCTTCTGAATTGGGGGTGAAAGTGCGAGATCCGGAAGTGGTATATGTTCCAATAAATATAGCTTCCCCACTGGAAGGATTATACCACCAGCATTTTGCTTTCTTCCCATGGATAATACTCATATCTACTGTAACCGTGCGGTTTGAAGGCAGGTAAGCAATTATTGTATTTCCATTTGATGTAGAGGCACCGGCTACATAGTCTTTTAAACCCCATGTGCCATAACCCGATGTTATTATACGATTTTCAAAATCAGGAATTAATGTTTGCCACGAGCGGGATCTGAACAATCTTTGAAGATAGTCCATACTTACCGAGCCATAATTATCCATCTCTTTTTCCCAATTCGTTATCTTACACCATGTTTTAATGGATCCGAAATGCCAGATAGGGCAGTTTCCGAAAATATGTCCCATTGCACCTGATAAAATTGCCCGGTAAGCCTGCGAACGAAGTTGCTGAGGCGTTGAATTATGTTCGTTTTCATAAGCTGATTCAATCTGATAATAAGGCATTACCGGCGATTTATTGTATGCTGTCTTATAATGTTTGTAAATTAATGAATCATAGCTATAAACATTATTTACTGACAGCCACGATTCATCAGGCCACGGAGTAACTGCCATGGATTCCGGCTGATTATGTGCAGAGAAAAGATGAAGTGTGTCACAGTCACGGATTCCCTTCACCATCTCAAGAACTTTATCTTTCACCTGAGCAGGATTGGTGTCACCACCGATCAACCAGATAATATTACTAAAATTCTTATAACGGGTGCCCACATACTGCCCCCATGAGCGTAAATCGGCGAGCGAAGCAGTTTTTGCTTCAGCGCACCATCCTTCATCTTTACAATCATAACCAAGATACAGAGGCGCCAGCAATACAACTATATTCCGCCGGGCAGCAGCTTTAATAATATAGTCGGCATACGCAAAATATTTTTCATTGGGAGAAACAAACGGTTTATCAATAAATGGTAATTCACCATAAAAATTTGCAGGCGGGCTGGTGCAAAATTTATGTTCGATCAGGTTTACCATTATTACAGTAAAACCTTTCTCTTTCCTGTTATCTAAATACAGATCCACATCCTGTTTGCTCAACTGGGCAATAAGCGACCAGGCTGCGTCGCCAGACCAGAAGAAAGGCCGGTTGTTCTTATCAATAAGATAACGATTCCCCGGGCTTAACTTCAATGGATAAACATAAAGATCTATTCCCATTATATCATGTTTTTTCTCGGTTTCTACGGCTTGTCCTTTACATATATTTCCGAAGACGAAAAATGCGATAAACATGACCAGGTATCTGCTACCTGCCGGAGGAATGATTTGTTTCATTGTCAAGCAATATTGAAATATAAAGATGTTACCAGTCTTTCAAGCTCTATAAGATCAATGGAATTTGGAAAGAATTCACCAAACCAGCGGACACAACGATTGGCATTTAAAGGGATTCCGACAACCGGGATATTGTTTTTACAACAGTTCCTCATGCCCCACGCCAGTTCGGGTATGCATGCTATCCCCAGAACGCCGAAAGATCTTCTTTCCATTGCCGGGTATTTTGCCAGTTGCTTCATATCTCCTCCCATCCATATATATGGTTCAATATGATTGGTTTTCAGTATTGTGCTGGCATGATTTTGAAAACACTTTGCAGAACAATGTTTGCACTGATAATCAAATGCGTTTTTTTCTGATTTGCACTTAACCGAAAAATCCTGAAGGCAATAAGGCATTAGGGCGATCTTTTTATCGGCCTTAAGAAATTCAGAAACAAGCAAACGGTTGGTCAGCTCGATCTCAAGCATATAAAGGTGATATTGCTCTCTCGTGGTAGCAAGCCTTCGATCCCAGAATTTAGACAATGGAAGTGTTCTTAAGTGCTCATTTGTATTCTCCGTATACTTCTTAAGGTGAGGATCGATAAGGTTTAAAATGTCTGCCATCATGCTGCTGCTATCCTTAATTTCCAGGTACTTTTTCAAGGTTCTCTTTTTTGATGAGAACTTCCGGATGTTATCAATCAGATGGAGGTGATCAGGATTCAAAACAAGGATTTTATCAGCGAGCATCCTTATTTCTTCATAATAGCCGGATGTTGAATCTGAATTCCCGAATAACGAATAAGTTTTCCCGTTTACCGGAGAATATTCCGGACTGACTGATCTCATGCTTTTAATTCTGTATTAATCACTCATTTTAATAACATCAAATTTAAATTTAAATAAGGAAGTTTGAATAATTCAAAGAAGATTATTGGTGAGTTATTTCCTGTCGGATTTAAAGGGTATAAATTAAACATAAGCTATTATGATCTGTTATATGATTTATATCAGATTGTTATTCATATCTGATATATTATAAGATATATTATAAATAGAATCAGGTACATAATTGTTACAATCATGAACTCAAAAAAAAGTCTTAAAACAATAATTTTAAGCACTGTTTACGACAACAGGGCAATACTTGTCAGGTTAATAGTAGGACTAATATTTCTGACTGAAGGGATACAAAAATACTTGTTTCCTGAAATATTAGGAACGGGAAGGTTTTTACAAATAGGATTCAGCCATCCGGCATTCTGGGCTTATTTTACAGGGACTTTTGAAATTATTTGCGGCGCTTTTGTTTTATTTGGTTTGTTTACAAGGGTGGCTTCTATTCCATTATTAATAATTATGATTACTGCCTTTGTCACTACCAAATGGCCTATACTTTTGCATAAAGGGTTCTGGGCGATGGCTCATGAATATCGTACCGATTTTGCTATGACTCTTCTTCTGATCTATTTGCTTTTTTATGGCAGTGGCAGTTACTCAATTGATTCAAGAATTAGTAAATTTTCATAAAGAAAAACTTATATTTGAAAACCCATGGTAAAAAAATGAGTTGTAGTTGATAACAAATAGATTGATATTAGATTAAAAATCAAGAATTTAATAAATATAACCTGACAATAATGATATGAAAAAGATTTACAATGAAATGGCGCTAATGTTTTTAATAGTTGCAACTGGGATAAGATGTGTTGCCCAGGATGACAACAGGTCTTTACTTAAGAAGGTCATTCAGGAAAACCAGGAAATTGTGGATGCAATTGCAATGTACCCGACAGAGACAAGAAGGATAATATTTGAAGCTACTGAATACCCTGAAGTTATTGCCAAATTGAATGATATGCAAAAGAATTCAGAGGATGCATTTGAGAAACTAATTTCATCTTTCAGCAAGGAAGAGCAGGAGAAAATATGGGACCTGACCCGTTATGATGGTTTAATATCTGATCTTGCTTCTAAGAATAATATGTCAGAAGATGAAATCAATAATATACTGGTTAATTATCCTGAAGAAATACATAAAACCGCTTTAGAGGAACGAAAAAATAACTATGACCTGCTTGTTCAGATTGATAAAATGAATAAAAGTTACAATTCAGATTTTGAACTATTGATGAGTGGTTACACTCCCGAAGTTATAAATGTTTTCAGAGAAATGATAAAGATGCCGGAAGTTCTGGATGTACTTTTCGACCATATGCAATATACTGTAGTTGTCGGAGATTATTATAAGAGGAATCCTGAAAGAGTTTTGCATAAGACAGATTCTTTAAACCTTGTATTAACTCAAAAAAATACACAGGAAGCTAACGATTGGAAACAAAGTATGAATGATAATCCCCAGGTAGAGGAAGAATATACCCAGGCAGCGCAAGAATATGCACAGGACAATGGATATCAGCCGCAGGATTATAATGCCTCAATGACACAGGATGTCACCAGTTATAGTCCTAATTCATATAATTGGTGGTTTGGCTACCCTTCATGGTACCCTTACGATTACTGGAATCCTTATCCATACTGGTATGATTGGGGATTTTATTATGGTCCCGGCGGGCGTGCAGTTTTTTTCGGACTACCCTCCGCATATTTCATGGAATGGTATTTTTATTCTCCTGAACATTCTTCTAAATACGCCGAATTATCAAACCATTATTATAATTACTATAACAAGCACCGCGAATCGCTGAATAATAACAGCATTAGTCATAGTGTGAATGATTGGCGGAACAGAAACAAGGATATTGTAACTGATGACTGGGACAAAGATAATTTTAATAGAGCTCAGCGATTTAAAGAGTATGGTCAGATGGAAGCAGATAGAAGGAAATATAATACCAAAAATCCGCGACAACAGATGGAGCAATATGAATATGTACAAAAGAAACAAAATAAATACCCATTATTATCTTCAGATGCTTCTAAAAATCAATTAAATAGAAGGGATTCTAAAACACAATTTGTCCAGGAAAATATATCTGAACCGGTTAAGAAACCGACAGTTACGATACCTGCCTCTTATAAAGCTCCGGAAAATGAACAATTAAATAACAGACGTCCTGAACAAAACCTTCAACAACAGAATAATAAGGTTCAAAATAACAATATAAATAAGCAACAACAATCAGTAATTACAAGTCCTCAGCCAAATAATGATGCTCCACAAAAGAGACCAGATAATGTAAACATACAGCCAAAAAATCCTAATCCAAAGCAAACTGAAAATTTCAATCAGATAAGAAATGCCCAACAATATCATCAAAACACATGGAAACAAATACAACCACAATCGCAAGTTGTTCAACAAACCAGACAACAAAACAATTTTAATACTCCCAGCCAGCAGAAAACCCCTCAGGTTGAGCGTCCGATTAAACAAAACAATCAAACTCAATCAAATGACAGGAGGAAATAACTGATAAGAATTTTGTAACATATATTAATAGTACTTTATCTTCTAAACTTCCTGGCTGCAAGCATTGCTTTCGCTGTTATTTTGTATCTGGATCTCACGATTCGTATCCCAACGAACACATGTTAACCAGATAAGATTCACCGTGCTCTCAAGTTTCATGCACGGTCGTTTACGGATATCTTTCGGGTCTGATACATTTCAAGTTTTTCAGCAATTGTAAATTCTTTGCCACACTGGGTACAAACCCAGTTGACCAGAAAGGCTCCAACATAATATTCCTTCTCCAGGTGTGGATGATCGCATGGTTTTTTTCCCCAGGCACCCTTTACTTTTTGTGCAACATAGTATTCCATAAAACAATTATTAAGATTATTTCATGATGATTGCAAGTCTGTTTACTCTTGTTTTTTAAACCATAAAGTTAGTTAATTTGTTTCTATTCCGGTTCTGTCAGATCCCACTCCCATTCTCCCAATACTCTTTTTTCCGCTCCGGGCCTTTATACCATTATGCCATTGCACCCTTGTATCATTCTTCCTATCTTTGTTCTGCCAAGTCCCTCTATATGTATCAGAAAGATTATATACTGCGCATGATTGAGATGCTGGGTGAAATGATTGCCGGTATTCTTGGGCTAATCAAAAAAGGTGAGTTTGAGCAGGCGGTCCTGCCCTTCGGTTTGTTTTGAATGTTTGTACTTATACTTTTGTATTTCCTCAGAATTTCATAAATTAGATAGCACTAATTTTTACGAATATGAAAAAATATCTTCTGTCTTTAATTTTGATTATCGTCCTGAGTTCATGGTCGCTACAGGACGGGAAATGGCGTCAGCTATTCAATGGCAAGGATTTAACAGGTTGGCAACAGGTTGGCCCGGGTAAATTCGTTGTCGAAGGAGGTCTGCTGAAAACAGTTGGCGGAATGGGCATGATCCTTTATCCTGCTGAAAAATTCAGTAATGTTATTCTCAGGGTAGTCTATAAGGTGAAGGACAATGACTGCAATTCCGGAGTATTTATAAGAATACCTGAAAAACCGGCTGATGAATGGGTAGCTGTAAATAAAGGCTATGAAGTTCAGATTGACAACGGAACAAGACATGTAGGCGGAGATTATCACTGTACCGGGGTTTTATATTCCCTGACAAAAGCGATGTCACATCCGCAGAAGAAACCCGGAGAATGGAATACTATGGAAATAACGCTTGACGGTCAAAGAACCATTGTTAATGTCAACGGTGAAAAAGTAACTGATTTCAAAGAAGGAGATCCTGTGCCACCCAAAAAATTGGATTTTGAACCGAACAGGGGACCCAGACCGGAATCAGGTTATATTGGTTTGCAAAATCATGATTCCCTGTCGACAGTTTATTTCAGGGAGGTTGCTGTCAGACCATTGAAATAACTATAAGATTTAAAGCATCAATCTTTAGCTACGCATTGCCTTTTAACCTGCTCCGGAGCGGAAAGAGGTTTAGTTCACTTTGTTCGCTTGTCTTGGAGTCTTGAAAGATTTTTACTTTTGTCTTTATCTGCAATGAACTTAAAACAAAAATATGGCAATACAGCTATGGTAGCAGGCGCTTCAGAAGGAATCGGAGCTGCGTTTGCTACTCGTCTTGCAGCAGAAGGCATGGATCTTATACTCATTGCCCGCCGTCTTAAACCATTACAACAATTAGCTGATTTATTGGAAAGTAAATACCAGGTAAATGCAATGTGCATCTCAATCGACCTGTCAGGCATAGATGCCATACAGCAAATAGAGAAAGCATTGAATGGCCGGGAAATCAGTTTGCTGGTATATAATGCTGCGCTGTCATATATTGGTCCGTTTATTAAAAATTCTGCAGAGAATCACTCTCAGGCAGCTCAGCTTAATATGATAACTCCGCTGAAAATGGTACAGTCATACGGAGAAAAAATGCTCATTAAAGGGAAAGGCGCAGTTGTTTTAATGACTTCTCTGGCCGGCTTCCAGGGTAGCGGTTATTTATCGGTTTATGCAGCAACTAAAGCGTTTATCCGGATCCTGGCGGAGAGCCTCTGGTATGAGTGGAGAAACAGCGGCGTTGATGTCATAGCCTGTTGCGCTGGTGCCACCGCTACACCTGGTTATAAGAATACACATCCTGAAAAGACCGGGTTTTTGACTCCAAGGGTGCTTGAACCGGAAGAAGTGGCAGATGAATGTTTTAAGAAGTTAGGAAAACAACCCTCTTTCATTGCAGGCAGGGGAAACAGGTTGGCATCATTCGTTATGCAAAAGATCTTTCCGCGGAAAATGGCTGTTACAATCATGGGAGATACTACAAGGAAAATGTACATGTTATAAACTTAGCGGTAAGTAGTACGGCATACAGGATGTACGGTCATCATGCTTTTAATAGATGAATGGAATAATCCGGTAGGGAACTTTTTTTACATAAGTTTTCCAAAGTTCTCCGTATTTTAATGCACATCGTTTATCGTCGTCTCTCTGACGTGCAGTTAAAAGAAAAACATAGTATAACGGATATAACCATGGCCAGATCAGAGAGGGATACCCTGTGCAAAGGATTATACCCGATGCCATTAATATCTCACCCGAATAATTAATATGCCTGCTGAGTCCCCAGAATCCATTTACCAGCAAGGCATTATTGCCATCAGTAATCGTTTCAGGTATAATCCGGAGAAATGCTTTCCCCGGATCTTTTTTGAAAAAATACTTCTGCAAATTGGCTCCTCGTGATAAAATCCATCCGGATAAGAAAACAATAACATATATCATTAGTAACCATCCAGGTGTATGAGGATCAGGCAAATCTACCGTAGACCATAAAAAGATCGGATAAAAGTATGGATAAAAGACGATACATCCCCAGCCTAACTTAAATCCGACTCTTTCTGCAAATAAATCATATGTATACAGATGAACTTCTTCGAAGATAAAATAATCAACAATGAAGTAAGTAAGCAAAACTGTCGAAAGAAGGATGCCGTTTGAAGACTGATCCCCATACAACTTCAAATGGTGAGCAGTAAAACTTAATGCATTCAGTTCCAGCATAGTTGCTCCAGTCAGATACAACCACATTTTTGCATCTGCTATTCCGCCCCGGAACTGAAGGTTTTCTGTTCTGCCAAAAAACAGATCTGACAGGAAAGATTTCCTTACAGGGGGATAAATCAGTACAACTGCCAGTGAAAAAAGGACACCTGCTAAAAATGCGCCGGACAACCCATACCACCTGTAATTGTATAGCCAATCAAATGGGATTATGTCAAAATATCCCAATAAAAACCATAATAAAACCAGGGTGAAGAACACAAGGATGCCATTAAGATGGTATCTCATTTTTTCTGCAGAATTTGTCTTATTTACATATCCGGTCACCCATCTTCCCGGCAACAATGTATTCAGAATGAAGATCATAACAGAGACAATAATCGGAGCTAAAAATCCAAGGGTTTTATCCATAGTAAAAAGTCATGACTTAAAAATAAAATAAAAACCTCAATTAATTAGTCAAACCAGTTAAAATCTTACTAAGAGAATTTCTTGCTCACTTCGTTCACTTGTCCCGGAGTCTTGAGCTGCGCCTTGTCCTGCTACCTGCGGTCGCTGTCTTTAAGTCTTGCACTTTAATAGTCTTGAAGAGTCTATGTTAAAATAGTTATATAACTTTGGAAATTATAATACAATAATTATGAAAAAAGTAGTGATTAAACCTTTTAATGTAGTTGACAATACTCCTTTGCCGGAAATGTCTGTTGATCAGATCCCTACTGATGGAGATCCACTTGAAATCAACAGAGAATTATACTATGTCTGTGAAAACATTAACAAACAACAATCTGATTCTCTAATAATTGGAGTGATCCCACTGGTTGTAAAAAATCCAGCTAAAGTTTTAAACATTGAAAATTATATCCAGTGTTTATCGATAGCTCACAGAAAAGTACAATTTAAAAATGCCAGGGGAATTTGTGACATCGAAAACTGTGATGAGATGATTATAACTTAAGATCAGTCATGCGGTCTTGCGACCTTACGGTCCTCAATATCGGGTATTCGGATCATAGTTATTTGGTTAAGCGCTTTCTCCCTCTCTTCTATTCATGTTTTACATCTTGTCCTTAAGAGATAGCTTCCGAAGAGGCTTATTAACCTTAATGGTAGTAAAAACAACTGCAAGCGTCATAATACCACCGAATACTACTGAAGGTACCAGACCCATTAATTTAGCAGTAACACCAGATTCAAACGCACCTAACTCATTCGATGACCCGATAAAAATGCTGTTTACAGATGCAACCCTGCCACGCATTTCATCAGGAGTGAAAAGCTGAAGAATGGTTGCCCTTATAACAACACTTACATTATCGAAAGCTCCACTGAGAATTAACAGTACTCCCGATAAAATGAAACTTCCGGAGAGACCGAAACCTATCATACAAAGACCGAAACCAAGGACACATATAAAAAGTATTTTTCCGGTTTCTCTCATAGGAGGACGAAACATGAGGATGAATGCCATAAATGCAGCTCCTATGGCAGGGCAGGCTCTGAGCAAACCCAGACCCTGAGGTCCGATGTGCAATATATCTGAGGCAAATACCGGAAGCATTGCCACTGCTCCGCCGAACAGCACAGCAAACATATCGAGTGTAAAAGCTCCAAGTAATTCCGGAGTTTTAAATACAAAGTTTATCCCGCTTCTTATACGCGTAAATACGCCTTCATCTGTTTCAATCACTTCATGCCTGCCGACTTTTATCAGCATTATCATAAAGAACGAAAGCGTATATAAAGCTAATACCAGTGAATAAGCCGGTATAATCCCCAAAAACCCATAGACAAGGCCTCCGATTGCCGGTCCCATTACTGCTGCGACCTGCCAGTTGGCACTATTCCATGTAGCTGCATTTGCATATAAATTCCTCGGTACAAGCTGGCCTAAGAGTGCAACCTGGGCAGGACCTAATATTCCTCGTGCCAGTCCGGTTAAAAAGATAGTGACGAAAATTGGAATGATTCCGAATTTTCCGGAGAAATATGTTGCATCTGAACTATAGATCAACAGAATTACAGCACCCAGGATAAGTAAAAGAGTAGTATAATTAACAATTTTGCGGCGGTTCCATAAATCGATATAATGCCCGGCAAAGAGAGATATACTCACCTGCGGAATAACCTCAGCCAGGCCAATAAAGCCCAGCCAGAGAACATTGTGAGACAAAGCATATATTTGCCATCCTACAATAACCGATTGCATAAGGCTTGCCATCGTCATAAAAATGCGATAGGAAAGATAAAACCGGAAGTTTTTAATATGTATTACTGCAAACGCTTCACCGGTAAACCACGACTTCATATCAATTTATTTTCGCGGATAAAAATGCGAATAAATTATGAATCAGTAATGATTTACAATAAAAACTATCTACTGTAAAGTCGAAAGATTTGCGGTTTCAAGTTTGAAATATTAGTTACACAGAGACGCACAGAGGGTCCACAAAGCGTCACAGAGAAAATCAATTAATTTCCGGATTAAATGCTAAATCAACTTTTTTCTTACCTTTCCTACTGGATTGAAAAAGGTTATTCATCCTGCTGACTTAATTTGCCTTACATAAAAATTAAAACGACATAAGAATGAAAACGATCTCACTCCTCTCTTTATTAATCATTTTCACTGCCTGTGTACAGGAAAATAAAACTGCTTCCAATAAGTTAAACGCCGGGTCAGAATTACAGGGAACCGGTAATTTGAAGGAACCTTCAATACGTGATACTCAGATAGTTTCAGTTGTTAATCCTCTTATCGCGGAAAAGAGGATTACCGTTGGAGGAGCCAATGCCGATATACATGGTTATACCTCTGAGGCAATTCAGACTGCTATTGATGCCTTACACAATTCCTGCAACAGCGGTACCGTTGTTCTTTTACCCGGAACCTATGACATTATTGCCCCGGTAAGATTATATGATAACATGTCCCTGGTCGGGTCAGGTCCAAATACACTATTAAAGAAATGCAAGGGTTTCCGGTCCCCTTTTGCACTTGATGCTGACTACGGCGAACTTCAGATCACTGTTGCCGATGCCTCGGGTTTCAAATCCGGAATGGGTGTTGCTGTCTACGACGATGGACAGCGATCGGGATGGGACCTCACAACGGCTAAGATAACAGGAATAAAAGGCAACATCATCTATATCGATGATTATCTCGTTCGCGATTATCATGCCGACAAAAACGGTACTGTATCGAACAATTGTTCGGTGATTGCCGCCATAAACGCAGAGAATGTAAGGGTCGCCAATCTTACTGTTGATGGCAGCAGGGAAAGCAATGATGTGATCGACGGTTGTCGTGCGGGAGGTATCTACCTTCACAAAGTACATAAGGCAATTGTTGAAAACGTCACAGTTAAGAACTTTAACTGCGATGGAATCAGCTGGCAGATAACTGAATATGTAACTGTGCGCAACTGCGAAGTTTATGGTTGTGCGAACAGCGGATTGCACCCGGGAACCGGATCTCCTTTCACCCTTATTGAAGGGAATAACAGTCATAATAATGACGGTTACGGACTCTTTGTATGCTGGCGAGTACGGAATGGGAAGGTCACGAATAACAGTTTTCATAACAATGGCATTAATGGCATTAGTACAGGACATAAGGACACAGATATGCTATATGCAGATAATCATATATATGAAAACGGTTCGGACGGAATTCAACTGCGCGGGGAGTTGACTGATAATGCACCTCACAGAAGTATCTTTAAAAACAATCTGATCGAAAACAACGGGATTAAAGAAAAAGGATACGGAATATCGGTGAATTGTAAAGCGGAAGGTGTAGTGCTTGAAGACAATATCATCCGCAATATGGGAACTGGGAAGCAGGTTGCCGCATTGTTGCTGACTGCAAATAGCCTGCCGGTCGAATTGAAAAACAATAAAATCAGCGGACACCCTGAAACGAAGTAGCCACAAAAAGACACAGCGACTTTCACATAATAAGACTCCGACGCATTTTTAAGTTGATTTATTATCAATTCTACTAAAGTGCTTGAAATTATTTGCACAAACGGACTCTTTTATTTACTTTTCACGAATTAATCCACTATATTAAATTAGATTATTACTTTAATACTTAATAGTCTGCTGATGAGAAATTTTTCACTTGATAAAAGTAAGATCAAAGTTCTTTTATTGGAAGGGATCCACGAGAATGCCAGCCGGTTCTTCAGGGAAAATGGCTATACCGATGTTGAATGCCTGAATGGAGCTCTATCCGGCGATGAGCTGGAAAAAAAATTACAGACTATCCATATAATAGGGATCAGAAGCCGTACTGAACTTCGTAAAGACCTGCTGCTCATGACTCCTAAACTATTTGCTATCGGATGTTTCAGCATAGGTACAAACCAGGTGGATATTCAGGATGCCAAAATGCTGGGCATACCCGTATTTAATGCCCCTTTCTCAAATACCCGTTCTGTAGCGGAACTTGTAATAGCCGAGTGTATCATGCTAATGCGGGGCATTCCCGAAAAAAATGCCCTGGCTCACAAAAAAATATGGATGAAATCATTCAATAACTCGGTGGAAGTAAGAGGGAAAACCCTTGGGATTATAGGATATGGACATATAGGTTCCCAGGTTTCTATACTTGCCGAAAGCCTTGGTATGAAGATTGTCTATTATGATATTGAAAAGAAACTCAGTCTGGGTAATTCGAAACATGTAGCATGTTTGAACGACCTGTTAAAGATTTCTGATACAATAACTATTCATGTGCCTTTAACAGAATTAACAAGGAATATGATTTCGACAGACCAGATTGCCCTCATGAAAAAGGGAGCATGTCTGATCAATGCATCCCGTGGTGATGTTGTCGACTATAAGGCAGTCGCTGAAGGACTAAGAATGAAACACCTGGCCGGAGTTGCAGCTGATGTTTTTCCAAAAGAGCCTTCCTCGAATGATAAACCATTTGAGATTGATCTCCAGAATTTTGATAATGTAATTCTTACACCCCATATAGCAGGAAGTACGCTCGAAGCACTGGCCAATATAGGACTGGAGGTGGCTGAAAAGCTTGTAAGATACAGTGACACAGGTTCCACCATCGGTGCAGTAAACTTCGTCGAGATTGCGCTTCAGGCTAATTCCTCCAAACAACGTTTTTTACATATTCATAAGAATGTTCCCGGTGTTCTGGGTGAGATAAACCACTATTTTTCTTCAAGGGGTATTAATATTTCAGCCGAATACCTGCAGACTGATGCTGACCTCGGTTATGTTATCCTTGAAACTGATACTGAACTTGATCCGTCGGTTCTTAAGGATCTTAAGAATATTCCAAATACGATCCGGGTAAGGATCCTGTATTAATGTTTTTGATTTTCTCTGTGAACCTCTGTGTGCCTCTGTGAAGCTCTGTGTAAATTCTTATTTCATAGTTACACAGAGAACCACAGAGAAAGAGGCAGAGAACCACAGAGGTCAATATAATTTATCTTCCTCCGGGAGGGCAATTCTTCCATAGGTAGCTGGTATAAAGAGTAGCCAGGTGAATAAAAGTGCCTTCTCCTTCTGAAATACCATGAGTGCGGTTCGGATAGGCCATAAACTGAAATTGCTTATTGTATTTGATCAGCTCATTGAGAAGCATTTCGGCATTCTGATAGTGTACATTATCATCACCGGTTCCGTGGATATACAGCAGGTTTCCTTTAAGGTTTTTTGCATAGGTTATCGGTGATCCTTTTATATAATCATCCATGTTTTCCTGTGGTAGTCCCATATAACGTTCCTGGTAAATATTGTCGTAAGTGAGCTCATTGGCCACAGCAGCTATTGCTATTCCGGTTTTGTATATCTCAGGGTACTGGAACATCAGGTTCAAGGTGGCAGATCCTCCTCCGCTCCATCCCCAAACAGCAATTCTTTCAGGATCAACAAAATCCCATTTCAAAATTTCTTTGGCGGCCATGGCCTGGTCGTGGATGTTGATCTGTCCTATTTTTTTGTAAATTGATTTTCTCCACGCCGCTCCTTTCGGTGCAGGTGTACCCCTGTTGTCGAGTGAAATGTAAATGTACCCGTCTTTAGCCATATCTCCCAGGTAAAGGAAGTTCCGGAATCTGCCAAAAGAATCTGTCACAGTAGCTTCGAAAGGTTCGGTGTACACATAAAATACTACAGGATATCTCTTTGACGGATCAAAGTTCAGAGGTTTTACCATCCATCCATCCATTTCAACACTGTCAACCGTTTTAATTTTGAAGAATTCGGCAACAGGCTTAACCTTAAGTGAATCGAGCCTGGAGATAATACTCTCTTTTTCATTTAATGGTTTCTGATTGGCTACTGTTATAAACTCTTGTGCCGGACGTGTAAAACTGTTTGAGAATGAATGAGCAGCATATTTGCCATTGGGAGAGAAGGAATAACTATGAGTTCCCTTTAAAGATGACGGACTTACTAACCCGGCTTTACCTTTTCCATCCAGCCTGGTTCGATACAGATAATTCTGTGTTGCATTTTCGGGAGAAGCCATAAAATATACGTACCCCTTTTTCTGGTCGACATATGTTATGTCAGTAAAATCATATTTGCCATTTGTAACAAGTATTTCCGGTTTCCCTTCGAGGGATACCTGGTACAAATGCCTCCAGCCGTCTTTTTCAGAATCCCATAGAATACTATTTGTTTCATTCAGCCAGATAAATTTATTGGTAAAGTCAATGGAATAAGGGTTTCCGGGCTGATAGATATCAACCCAGGCCTTATCGGTTTCTTCCTCAATAACCCTGGAATTACCGCTCGCAGTTTCAGAAATATAGAGTTTGCTGGAGTTCTGTTTACGATTAAGTTGCTGAATCAGCAGATTATCAGTTGAAGGGATAAACTCTACTCTTACGAGATAGTTTTGAGCGGGGTCGCCCGGGATATTCATCCATGTGGTTTTGGTATCTTCAATATTTACAACGCCTACCCTGCAGGCCGACGGTTTCTCTCCGACTTTAGGATATTCAATAGGAATAACACGGGAGTATATGGAATCGGTGTTATTAATCAGGTAGTACTTTCTGATGCTGCTTGCGTCAATTTGCCAAAAGGCAATTTTTTTACTATCGGGGCTCCAGCGAAATCCGTCACGGCAGTCAAATTCTTCTTCATAAACCCAGTCGAATGTACCATTGATAAGTGTTATAGAACCATCATGTGTCAGGGTTTTAATTTGTGAAGTAGCCAAATCTTCAACATAAATATTGTTTCCGCTGACATAGGCAACAGAATTCCCATCAGGGGAAAATTTGGCGAACATTAATGAAGATGCTGGAAGGGATTTTCCCAATTGACTAAGAGAACCTGATTTCTTGTCGAGCATCCAGTAATCACCTTTTGTATTCAGTCTCCAGACTCTTTTGGTATTTGTAAACAGCAACACTTTTTGCTGGTCACCCGAAAAAGAATAGTAACTGAATTGAAGCGGGTTCGCACTCCCCATGGGAGTAAGCTGTTGTTTTGATAATACCACTACCGGCTTATTATCAGGAAGTGTGTACTGAACGAGTTCATTTTTTTCAAGCTTATAATAGGAATTCCCATCGACCGACCACCTTATATCCCCTACCTGAGAACTGGCAATTAATGTAATGAACAGAACCATTACAGAGATCACAAATACTTTTATTCCTGTTCTGTTTTTGATAAAAATTTCAGATTTAAACATATTTAAAGATTTTAAGACTGATCAGAATAAATTTAAGAGTGACGTTTTTATATAAGCCTCATTCAGGAATATTTTCTATTAAACGATTTTATAGTATCACTCTCAAGAGGATGTCGGGGAGCAATAATTGACATCTCTCCTTTTAAAACATTAAATAGCTCCGGAAGCTGATCCAACCCGGACTTAAGAAGGAATCTTCCTATTTTTGTAATACGGGGATCATCTTCTACCTCAGATCCGGTGCCATTTATTTTAGATTCAGGATAAAAGCTTTTTCGTTCGGCATTTAAAAACATTGTTCTGAATCTGTAGATCTTGATCTGACGACCTCTCCACCCGATTTTAGAAAGTCTGCTTATTATCGGACCTCGCGATGTAAGCTTTATAAGAACACCTATAATAATGAAAACAGGCGACAAGACAATAATCATTAAAAGAGCAATATTAATATCTGTCGTTTTCTTTATTGCGAGTGCATAGGAATTATTTGGAATGTTGATAAAACTCAGAAATTTATCGTCTGCAATATCGGTTTTGACAGCGCTTGAAAGGCTTGCTTTGGGAAAGGTAGATTTTAGTCTGAAGGTTACTCCAAGATCTTCACATGTAGCGAGAATTTCTCTTACTTTAGAGGTATCAGGATTCTCTTTTAAATAGTGTACTTCATCAACGAAATCCACTTCTATCAAATCTCCTATTATTCCGGAAAATTTTTCTGGCAGTATAATCGAAATGTTTTCATATTTAGCTTTAACCAGAGCAGATTCAGTGAATATTACTACAGCTTTGTATCCTAATTTTTTATTTGATAAAAGATTTTCTATAAAAGCCAGAGAAGAATCGTCGGCGATTATGATAACAACTATATGATTTTGACCCTTTTCACCAAATCTCTTAAGAACATTATAAATTAATATCCTTCCAAAAAACAGGAAAAGAAATCCAAAGAATGGAAGTTCTGCCAGAAAGAGTCTCCGAACAAGGTATAAACGGAAGAAAAAATAAGAAATAGTCAGTAAATAAAAAACCGCGATCGAAGATTGCAGGTATAATAATGACAGAACCTTATAACGTTTTGTAGGGATCCCGGTACTTCTGACCAGGTACAGTATAAGAAGCCAGAAAGGTAAAATCCCGATAAAAAAGATAAATATGTTTTTATCATTAAAAAAGAAATCTCCATTTACAAAATAATTGACAAAATATGAAGACTGGAAAGCTAACAGAATTGCTATAACATCCAGGAAACTCAATAAAAGATTCATGAGATTCCGTCTCTTCACCCCAGGATTTTTATGAAACCTATAATTATTAGTAAAAACATCCATAAACGAGAATGCCTTGTTTCAGGTATTTTGCGTCATTTATAAATACTATGCTCAACGCAACGAAAGTAATAATTATTCTACAGACGGCTTGTCCTTTTGGGTGCAAAAATAAGTGAGATCGTTAAATTCAGTTATGTCAAGAATTTTCAGGCCGGTATCCTCAAGCATAAACTGAACAGTTTTCTTTGACAAAGATCTGTTTGCCTTTGAATCGATTATGCCGTATAACATATTTAAGAATGAGCTCCAGGCCCCATCATTTGACTCAGAAATATAATCTGTTTTCTCGATATGATGCAAAGATTTTTTTGAAGTCAAAAAACCATTTTGTTTTTTATTGTCTGTGAAACTACCGATAAAATAACATTTGTAAGGCATTACACTGAAAATTGCCTGAAGAAAATCCTTGATATTTTTTATATTGTTTAGATGATTCAGATTTACAACTGTTTTGACATTTTTAAGATCTTCAACTTCGAAATAATAATGATGTGAGGATGTAAGGATCAACAGGTCAGGCTTTTTTGCCAGACCTAACCACTCAAGGTAACTATAGAAGTCTTCCTGACCTTCCTCAGCAAGTTCTGCATAAATTGGGTTGATTTTGGTTTTCTTTACTATCGAACCAGTATTATCAGATGATTCTTTAACTTGCTGGCTATCAATAATATTCTTATTTTTTGATGAAGTCTTGCTTTTCATAATTTTCTTTCCTGACTTGAAAATAAAAGTATGAAAGAAGTCGATTCAGATCAAGATGTCTGGACCAGGTTTTGATAAATGGAATGCCAAAACAGTTTGATTTTCACCGTAAAAGAGATGATTATCCAAGATATTTGATTGTTTATGTATGAAAAGCCTGAATTGGTAAAAATCAATTAATGCTTAAATGTTATTTTTATGGTAAATGCAGCTATTATTCAATTAGATTTTGAAATAATTATTTAGTACTCAGGCTTATACATTTTCAACAAAATTTTAAAAATGCACAAATAAAAAACTAAGCAGTTTGACAAGTATATGAATAATTTTGACTAAACAACTTTTGGAGAAGGCTATTGTAATTGGTACCAGATTATAAGCGCTCAGATTCTGTAATTGAACTTAAAATACCTTTTATTTGTACTTATATATTGAAATTCTGTCTTATTCACATCTGAAAAGTATAATTTTGCACGATAAAAAAAGCGTACCAGACAATGCCTATAAACATCCCGAATAATCTGCCGGCAATTACCATCCTTAAGAATGAAAATATCTTTATTATGGATGAGCAACGCGCATCGCATCAGGATATACGTCCTTTGCGAATTGCCTTTTGTAATCTGATGCCACTCAAGATTGTAACTGAAACCGACTTTATAAGAATCCTTTCAAATACTCCGCTTCAGATAGAACTTGACTTTTTTTATATGGATAAACACGATTCAAAAAATACATCTAAAGAACACCTGAATATTTTTTATAAAACATTTGACCAGATTAAACACAAGCGTTTTGATGGTCTCATAATCACGGGAGCTCCTGTAGAGAATCTCGAATTTGAGCAAGTTGACTACTGGAATGATATTTCAAAGGTAATGGACTGGAGTAAAACTAACGTAACTAACACTCTGCATATATGCTGGGGGGCCCAGGCAGGGTTGTACCATCATTATGGGATTCAAAAATATCCTTTGGAAAAAAAATTATTCGGAGTTTTTGAACACCAGATCACAGATAATAAGATACCGTTATTCCGAGGTTTTGATGATACATTCCCTACGCCTCATTCGCGTTACACAGAAAACAGGATCACAGATATTCAACGGCATCCCGATCTGACATTAGCAGCATGGTCTGAAAAAGCAGGTGTTCATGTGGTTATCTCAAAAAACAGCCGGCAGATCTTTGTTACCGGCCATTTTGAGTACAATTCAAATACGCTCAAAGATGAATATGAACGTGATCTGACAAAAGGATTAGCTATTGATCTTCCGGAAAACTACTATCCTGACGATAATCCAAAAGTAAAACCTCTGGTCAGGTGGCGCGCAAATGCCAATTTATTTTTTGTAAACTGGTTGAACTATTATGTTTATCAGGAAACTCCTTATGACTGGATTTAATATGGTACCATTTCTTTAAAACACAAAATCCCGCAGATTATTGATCTTGCAGGATTTGTGATTCCAGGATTAATATCCGAATAAATCTTTTAATGGAATTTCTTTTACTTCACCCATCTCTTTTAATGATTTCATATCCAGGTCCTTCAGATTTCCAATAATACAGTACGTATACTTTTTATCCTTTACATACGTATTGAAGAAATCCTGGAGGTCTTTCATAGTTGCACCGGTAATATAATCGTAAACATCTTTTCTCTGGTCGTGGTTTATTCCAAGGTCCAGGTTGTACAGATACCTGAAAAAGAGATTCTCTCTGTACAGTCTTTGTGAAGATATCCTGTTCAATATTGCTTTCTTCGATGTAGTGAAAAAGTGATTACTCTGGGTAAAATTATTCAGGATGCGATCCATTGTACCAAGGGCGGCTTTCATTTTATCTGCCTGTGCCCCCACGAATCCAATAAGGTAAAAGGATTCATCGGGATATGAAGGTGTCTGATACCAGGCACTCGCAGAATAAGCCATTCCCTGTGATTCCCTCACCTCCTGGAAAACTATTGAAGCTATGGATCCGTCATAATATTGATTGAAAAGCGAAGAATGTACCTGTAATTCCGGTGAAAATGCAGCTCCTTTTGCCACCATAATAAAATTCACCTGCGACATGTCGTAATTTGCTACAAGCACCTGGTTCTTATCAGTGTTCAATTCAGGATAAACCTTTTTGGCCGGAATTTTCTCAACTTTGTCAGGAACCGGATGATTTTTCCTTATCACTGATTCCACTTCATCCAGGCTGTAAGGCCCGCAATAGAATATCTTATGCGGATAGTTCAGCATAGATTTTACAAGACCAAGCAATTGTCCCGGATTCTGTTTCCTGATTTCATCATTTGAGAGGACATCTGTCTGAGACGACTTGCTGCCATACATTGCATAATTCATGAGGCCCGAATAGAGGATATTATCCTGGCTGAGCTTAGCATCATCCCTCTCCTTTATAATGCGTTCAGCATATTTTGCGTAGGCAGCAGTATCAGGCAAAGAATTGTTAATGATTTCTTCAAGCAGCTGAACCCCTTTCTCGAGATTCCGGTTCAATCCGGAAACATAGACATAAGATCGATTTTTACTGCTGAACACAAACGTATTCAAACCATACCGGAATAATTCCTGTTTCAATTCTGTTGCAGTGTGTTTTGAAGTCCCGACATAAGGGAGGAAATTGACAGCCAGAGGCACTTTAATGTCGTTGTCTTTTCCTGAATTAATCACATAATAGGTACTGAACAACTCAGTATTGTTTGTCTGGACGGTATTCAATTCGATTCCCTCCTTCAGCTGTTTATGTTTTATAGCCGTATTAAAATCAACAAAGACCGGTGCTATGGAATCGGCAGGTAATTTCTTCCATTCAGTAAAAAATTTACTTTCATCATTCCTGTTGATAGTAACTGCAGTAAGAGGAGGTTTTTGGACCTTAACAAGACCTTTGGCTTCTCCTTTCCTTTTGTAAAGAACAACATAGTTGGATTTAAATAATTGATTCGCATAATCAATCAGTTCCTTTTTGTTCACCTTCTCCAGCTTATCGCCGAATGAAAGTATATCTTCCCAATTATTATTATATATAAATGCCTCCAGAAATGAATAAGTTTCATACCTGTTCTGGAATTGTCTCAGGTTATTCAGGCGGTATTCATTGGCGATAGCCTCCATCATCCAATCGGGGAATTCTCCCTTTTTAAGCTTCTCTATTTCAGTTAATACCAGCTCTTTTGCCTCCTCAAGAGTTTGTTTTTCCTTAGGTGTAACATAGATGGTAATGTTGCCATACTGTGATTTCAGGTCTGAATATGCATATGCAGAAAGTATCTTTTGGTCCTGTATTAAATCAATATCAAACAAACCTGCCTGACCATTTGAAAGGATGTTTGCCAGCAGGTAAATATATTTTTTATCAGGACTTTTCTGTCCGTCAGTCCTGTAACCCATAAGCAAAAATTCCGCATCGGGGCCTGATATTTCTTTCTCCACCGGACTTGTTATCGGATCTTCCTTCACAACCGGTACTTCAGGAACGGGTTTGGAAGGAATCTGACCGAAGGTTTCATCGATCATCTTAATGGTCTTTTCCATATCAAGATCGCCGCTTAAGCAAATAGCCATATTGTTTGGTACATACCATGTGTCTTTAAATTTCATAATGTTAACCTGAGAAGGATTTTTCAAATGCTCAGGAAGCCCGATAACGTCCCTTCCCAGGGGATTTTTAGGAAACAAAACTCTTGCGAATTTCGATGATGCCCTCATCTGATCACGGTCCTGATACATATTAAATTCTTCATAAACTGTTTCCAGCTCGGTATGAAAAAGGCGAAGAGCGATGTCACCAAAGCGATTTTTCTCAAGATCAAGCCAGCGCCTTAGTTCATTTGAAGGAATATCATTAATATATGCAGTCATTTCGTTGGACGTAAAAGCGTTGGTTCCTGAAGCACCAATCTCTGAAAGCATCTTGCCATATTCGCTGGGGATTGCGTATTGGGCTGCTTCAATAGAGAACTTATCAATGCGTTTATAGGTATTTAACCGCGCTAAGCTATCTTTTTGTGTTCTGTATAATTCAAAAAGTGCTGAAATAGAGTCAAGTAATGGTTTCTCCTTTTCCCAGTCTCTAGTACCATAGGAACTGGTTCCCTTGAACATCAGATGTTCAAAGTAATGAGCAAGCCCGGTGGTTGCCTCAGGATCATTGTTTGAACCTGCGCGTACACCAATCATCGACATGATCCGGGGTTCATCCTTATTGACACCAAGATAAACTTTTAATCCGTTTTTAAGAGTATACAAACGCATCCCTGAAGGATCGTTGGTAACAGACTGATAGGAATATCCATTCTTATCTTTATTCTCCGTCACTTTGTATTTATTGCCTGTACAGGCAACAATCACAAACAGACAAACCAGGCTGATGCATACTTGTTTTCTCATAAGTTAAGTTTTAGTTTGAGAATGATTATTTTTGTTTAAACAACTAAATTAACGCCTCATTCAATCAATCATGGTTGGTTTACAACATCGACATAAGTGTGGAGAGCTGCCCTTTAACCAGATCTATATCAGCACAAAACAGAATGATTTTTTCAAACTCTGCCAGGAAAAAATATTAATGTTTTTTCATCTCTGATACCAAAGTTACACCTTGTTTAACTTAAAAGCAATTTTTTTTTACAGGAAAGGGATGCAATAGTCTGACTAAAAAATTTCCACTGGTTGCACGTTATGCCATTAAGCCGTTACGCCGTTGTACCATCTAATTATCTGATTCTACCATGCAGAAGTGCTTTAAAAAAATTGGTTGAAAAGTAAATAATAAAGCAAAACTCAGGCAACAAAAAATGATTGCGATTGTTTGTCTTCTACACATTACAGAAATTGAGGAATATTTACATTATTAACCATCATTTAAAAAGTTAAATTATGATCTCGGGAAAAGTAGTTTTAGGAACACTGGCTGGAATCGCTGCCGGTGCATTGATCGGGGTCTTATTTGCTCCCGACAAAGGTTCTGAAAGCAGGAATAAAATAGTTAAAAAAGGAGAAGACTATTTAGATTCCATAAAGGTAAAATTCAATTCGATTCTTGACAGCATGTCAGGAAAATTTAATGGAGGAAAAGCAGATATTTCTGATATTGGCGATTCAGGGAAAAAAGAAACCAAAAGAGAAATGCAACCTTCCGCCGGCTAAAGTATTAATCAAAGTATTATTAACAGAGATTTTTTTGCATTCACACAATGATTCATTAAAACTAAGCCCGTCACTTTCGTGCCGGGCTTTTTCATTCGTATAAACATTGATTTATAATCCGATTGACCAGTTTTGGAAGAGTTCACATAAGAAATTAATCATAGTGTTATAATAATCTTAAGCAATTCCTGTTTTGATTTCCCAAGTTTATTACCCACTATTTCAATCATTTCTTTTTCCTTGCCTTCGTTGAAATTTAAATCCTTATCAGTAAGATTTTTAAATTTCTTTTTCAGCTTTTCTTTTTTATCATTCCAATATCGCACTGTATTAGTTCTCATTCCGGGTGTTTTTAATATTCCAATCTGTTTAAAATCAATATATAAAAGCGTATTTTTTACTTACATTGAAAAATAAGACAAAGTACGTGCCAAAAATGAAAGTATAACAGGAGCAGACAATTTCAACTGGTTAATCATCTGAATTACTGGCACTTTGAATAATAATGCAATTAAAGATTGAAATTCTTTAAATGCATTATTCCCAATTTGAGAAAAATTAGTTGAAATTTTCTCATATATCTGGTAAAGCAGAACGTGTTGATCACGTTCTGCCGGTCAGATAACATTTCACGGCTTTCTACTGTAAAAGGAGGTCAATAGATTGTTGATCAGTCAGTGTTAAACTTTCGACTGCATTAAAGTCTGTCCAATCAGGTTTTGTTCGTTTGACTCCTTCCCAGGTGTAAACGTCTGAAAATTTTCCGCCATATAATAATTTATCCATCGTATAGTACTTGAAAACGTGAACCAGATTTCCAGAATTAGAATCATATCCGATGACTGTCGTACGGATCAGAGCTGTATCAGGATTTGCCATTAGTGTCTTCAACTGTTGAAGTACATAATTGTTTTCATCACCATCCAGACGAATTTCTAAAAACCAAATAAGCTCTACTAAAGGAGTATTAATTTCTCTTTTGTATAAAGTACGCTTCACATTGTTCGTAATCTGAATTAACTCAATTGTTGCAGTGCAGTCAATTAAGTTTTTTCCTTTGTTGCCTACCCTTGAAGAAAGGAAAATACGTTGATCTCTGTAACGGATAAAAAAATTGTCTGTCAGTAGTATATCATTAGGTCTTTGCAAAAATTTGTATGCAAGAAAACCTCCAAAAACGGGAATAAAAGTCAACTCAAAACATGATTCAATAAAAATAATTACTTGTCCGACTCCATCTTTAGGAACAATATCGCCGTATCCAATTGTTGTGAATGTAACAGCACTAAAATAAATATAGTCCAGAAAACTGACTGTTTTACCTCCTGCCGTCGACTTAAAATCTAATGAACCAAACAAAAAATATAGCAACCCGAACACTAATGTTATTGCAATATAGATTGCAACACCTATCAGAACAGCGTTCAGGATTCGATGCGACCAAAAAGACGAGACAAGATTTTGAATTTTCTTACTAAGTAGTTTTAAGTCCATAATAACTTTATTAATCTTAAAGGCTGAAGTTTGCTATGTCACTTCGAGGTATTATTTTAATAAAAAATTGGCAATAAACAATTTAATCCCGCAAACAGCGGACAGAATAGCCATATTGTTTAACGCTTGGGCTACTGTAGATATCACTGAAGGAGTTGTACAGTCGCCTATAGTATGCACTGAAATCAGACTGTCCGGAAGAACTCCACCAACAACCATTGGAGCGAAAGTAGATGGCGTTTGAACCTGAAATATCGAATGCTCCGGAATAGTTGCGGTAGCCACCCGGAAGTGCAGTAAAGCCGCTTTCGTTGGTTGCTCCGGTATTAGGGCTTTCCCAATGTGTTACGCCTTTTTCTTTTAATTTGCCACCAGCAACTCTTTCGCCTCCTAAATAAGTTGTCAGTTTTGTCCATTCTGAATCGGCAGGTATATGCCAACCTTTGGGGCATAATTTATTTGTATTAACTGTGTACCAGTTATACAATGCTCCGTAAACATTTTTATTAGTCTTTGCATCGTTTTTATACCAACAGTAAGCTGGTGTGGTCAATGCTTCCCATGCCTTATCATCAATAACCAATGGTAAAGTCTTCCCATCATTATATTTAGTGGTTTTTAAATTCTCAGCCATCCAAACCTGTTCGCCAATAGTTACAGTCTTGTAAACATTGCCGTCAATATCTTTAACGGTCTGTGCATATAGTCCGGTTAACCCTGCGCAAAACAACGTTACTGCGAATATTATTACATTTTTGTATCGCATTTTGTTTTCCTTTTAGTTTTTGTCTTTATCTTCATAATTCACTGTTTTAAAGCTATCAAATTTAAATTAACTGGCAATTTGTTAATATTTCTATAACTTTTTGTACTACTAACGAAAAAGACTTTGTAAATGTTTTATTACAAAGTCTTAATTTGTAAATCAATATGAGTGAGAAGATTGTCGTTTCATCTTCGCAGGCTCATTTTCAGCTGCGAGCTGGTTGCTTCAAAAATATTGACTCTTAAAAGAGATGGTTCTGAAGTATATTATCTAAAAGATGACCTGAAAAGAATCTTACCTGGATAATTCAGAAGTGTCATTTCGCCTCCATTTCAAGCATAAACTTTATTTGTCAAGGCAACATTTTTTATACTTTTTCCCACTTCCGCATGGACAAGGATCATTTCTACCTGTTTTTACTTCAACCCTTAATGGTTTTTCTTTGGAACCTGATAATGTATCTTCCCCGGTATATCCGTACCATGTCGTTGTAATATCATTGTAACGGTCAATAATATTTAAAAGATCCTTCTTAAAATAATTTTGCTCTGGTTTGAATATATCTTGTTCAACTTCATTAAAATTCCCACATATACTCTTACTGACATATCCAAGGTCAAATAATCTCTTTAATTCGGGCAGCAGCTCCGGAGATCTCAATTCCAGAGCATCGCAAATCGCAAGACCAATGAAATCACTGTCAATGATTTCATCTTTTAAAGATGCTTCTGAAAGACGCCTGAAAACATCCCTAAACCATTCAATTACTTCTTCCCTCTTATCAGGCTGGTGAAGACCTATTTGCCCGACACAGCAGGAAACTTCACTTCGGGCATAAGTCCAGATATTCGGAGAAAGCACAAATTTTTTAAGATCTTCCATCTGATTGTCAGCGATATAATACAAAGGCTCCCACAGTTGCCCTGTCATAAAATCGCCATACCAGAATTCTATAAATTTCTCTCCCTGACGAAATGTTTCAAGGAGATCTTCGAGAGACTTTTCAGCCCTCAATTCTCCCAATAAATATGCAGCATGTATAGGAAAACTCAACTTTTCTTCCTGCCATTCATCCTCACTATCGGTAATTTTTTTGAAGAATTCATACCGATTGATGGCATCCTGGAGAACGAGGTTCAGATCTGAAACAAGGCTGTCAAAAGGTAGTTTAAGAATTGCCTGCAATACTTCCTTATCAATTCTTAATCCATTTTCGTATAATAAGTTTATTTCCTTATGAATAAATTCAGGCTTCTTATCTGTTTGTTCCCTTGTTGGTTTAGAAAGTGTCGTTACTTCAATTCTGGTTTTTTGTTCTTCGTTCATTCTTTTTTCAGCAGCCTCAAAACGAGCTTTTACCAGATAGGGGAAAACAGCTTTTGTATCAGAATGATCCGGCGCAAGTTCCTTAAGCATTTCATATCTCGACTCAGCTGCTTCCAAGTTTCCAATAGCGGAAAAATACATTATGGCAAATTTGTAAAAACCTGTCACCTCTGCAAGATGGAAACATTTTCTTTCAGGATATAAATCTTTTATTTCCATTAGTTTCCCAAGTACTTCCGGAATTTTATCATATTCTTCTTTCAGGTAATGCTCAGCTGCGAGATTAAGTTTCCCAAACAGATAATCAGGATGTTCCCGGATAAGCCAATGATTAACCTCCACTGCTTTCTTATTATCTCCGGCGTTTGAATAAGCAACCATCAGGTAATTTTTTAAATGCGGAACATGTGGGTATTTTTCAATTAAGCTTAGCAGACGGTTTATAATCTTTTCTCCTCCCTTTGCCGCTCTATTATGCAATGACTCGAACTGCTTCTGAAGCTCAGGTGTAATTCCGAATTCAACATCCATAAAATTTTTGTCGGTGGTAATTTCGTAGCTAAATAATTTATATCTGTCGCTCATCTCCGATTTTAATATTACGGATGAAATTTATGATTAAAAAAGTTAGCAGCAAAATAGTCTAAGGCAAACTTATTTAAAATGATTCATCTTTAGGATAGTAAGACTTATATGTACAATCGATAAATCGGACAATTCCTGAAGTTTTGATATGAAAGACAGAAGTTAATGAGCGCTTCAGGTTAAAGAAGAATTTGTAAGACTATTTATAATTTGCTCCAGGAAATAATAGTATCCCTTACCTCTTCCTGAAAATCTTTAAGGTCACCGACAGAAATTACTCCATCTGCAAGCTGGATTGCCATAACTTCTACCCAGCGAGATCCTCCCTTATCGTTGTATAACCAGGCTATGTGTTTGTCATTTTTTTCTACGCATTTATACATCTCCATATAGGCTTCCTTATGGTTAGGAAATGTTCCGTTTTGCCAATTTAAAATAATTGTCTCAACTTCTCTGAGTCCTTTAAAATAATGGTTTTCCAATCCTTTGTCCATTACAGTACGGGCAATTTTCTTTTGGGATTTTGAAAGTTCGTAATACATATAGAATATTTCTTAAGTAATCGCTAAAATATGAATATTTATGCTTAAAACCTATCAAGTTTGAATTGCTTTTTCAATAAAACCTCAGCTTCCTGCCATGTCATCAAAGTATTGTATTGTCTTTAGACCTTAATCATAACAAATTACTGATCAAATCCCGGTCTTACAAATCGCCGTGCGAGTGGAAAAGTTGTTTCAGTTTGTTTACTTAAATCGGCCAGTCTGATATGGCTCAGAGCGAAGGGCACAGAGTAAGGTGAAGAAGGTGTGAGGCGTGAGGAGTGAGGTTAAGATTTTCTGATAAACTTAAGATGATTTACCACAAACTTAATATCGCTCCATGATACCGTGTCTCCCAGAGCAGCTTTTACAGGTCCCATTTTAAGATCATCGCTTCCCTCAAAATGGCCGGCGATCAGGTCTGTCATCTCATGTGATACAAATTTGTTGATCGGAATTTCACCCGTACCTACATAATATGCCAGGTGAGCTTCAATGGTATTTCTACTCAGCTTTCTCTCATCGGCGATTTGTGGAATTGCTTTGCCTTCCTTAAATAGATCGTAACTTATTTTCTTTGTATCTTCCTTTTTCTTTTTTGGGATCACATTCTCAGTATAAGTTTCTGGTGGTGGTTCAATATTTTCTTTTTTGCAGTATGAAGTAATAATATCGAGAATCTCTTCACCGAATTTCTCTGATTTCTTCGTTCCCATACCCTTTACCAATTTAAGAGCACGCATCGACTGAGGCATAAAATTGGCCAGTGTAACCATTGTTTTCTGAGGCAGTATCATGTAATGCGGAAGATCCATTTCCCCTGCTTTAATATTACGCCATTCTTTAAGCCGGCTAAACAAAGCAGGATGTTCAATAGTACCCGAAGTGTCATCAACTGACTTTGCAGAATGAGATCTGACTGCTGGAATATCCATAGCCGATCTGGCTTTGGCATTGAGATATTTACCAATCTCAAAACCAGACCTGACAGCATTAAGACAGGCTAACTTCACGACTCCCTCCTTCCTTATGCGCTCCAATGCTTCAGTAACCGATTTTCGGACTGTTTTATTATCTGTTTCCACTTTAAAACCCGACAGAATTACTTTCAGGGCAGCCTCAAGTTTACCCGAAAAGAAATCGCCTGCTTTTTTAACCCGTTCCTGCAGAAGATTTTTTGATTCTGTATCAATTTCCCCGCTTAATAGCCCGATCATCTGAGGATGGAATTTTTCGGATACTTCAATAAGGTCAGTCCTTAAGATGGCTAAAGTATTTTCGAGCATTTCCCGTGGATTTCCCAAAATGATGTCATGGTGCTCATTGACAACTTTCAGACAATAATTAAGTCTATGCGTCAGTGAAGTAAAATCGAAAAGTTCTGTAAGCAGCAGCTGCTGGTAGGCTCTTTTCGATTCTGCCAGTTCCTTCGGTCCGGGTTGCTTTTGTGCTGATCCATTAACAAAGTCAGAAATAGAAGGATTGTCTATTATGCTTCGCTGATTGATCCGGCTGCTAAGTACCAGTCCGTTTAAAGTCCGGCAACGGCTGAGAGCCACATACACCTGTCCATGGGCAAAGGCAGCGCATGCATCAACGACAGCCCTGTCGAATGTAAGTCCCTGGCTCTTATGAATTGTTATTGCCCAGGCTAATTTGAGAGGATACTGTGTAAATGTTCCGATAATGGTCTCCTTAATCTCTTTGGTCTCTTCATCGAGAGTATATTTCATGTTTTGCCATTCGGCCATCTCCACCCTGATGCGGAAATCATCGTCGGGACACTTAACGACAATAGTATCGTCATCAAAAGATTCCACCTTTCCTATTTTCCCGTTAAAGAAAAGTTTATCCCGCGACAGATCATTCTTTACAAACATAACCTGTGTGCCTGTTTTCAGAACCAGTTCACTGGTGTTAGGGTAGGAAAACTCAGGGAATTCATCCTTAATTATAGCTGTAAATGAATGAGTTCTGTCCGGAAGTTTCTCCAGCTTTGAATCATTTATACTCTGAGCCTGATAATTGTGAGTGGTAAGAGTAATATATCCCCCGTCAGAATCAGCGTCAAAATCAGGAATATATCTTTTGTTTAGTTCGCTCAGCACATCTGAATCCACATGATTATCGCGGATTTTATTAAGCAGGTTAATAAAAGACTGATCATTCTGCCTGTAAATATGTTTTAACTCAATTGTCACGTAATCGGTGCTGCAGAGAGCCTTGCTCCCGAAGAAAAAATGTGAATCATAATATTTCCTGATTATTTCCCTGTCATCGTCTTTTACAACCGGGGCAAGTTGTTGAAGATCACCGATCATCAGTAATTGGACTCCGCCAAATGGCAGGTGGCGGATCCTGCATCTCCTCAGTGCAGAATCGATGGCGTCGAGTGTGTCTGCCCTTACCATACTTATCTCATCAATAATAAGCAGGTCAAGGCTTTTTATTATATTGATCTTTTCACGACTCATTTTATAACCTTCTTTAGCATTTTGGTCAGAGGAATTACGATGATTATTTTCAGGTAAGTAAAATGATGGTATATATGGGTGAAAAGGCAATTGGAAAAATGAATGTATGGTGACGCCACCGGCATTTATTGCAGCTACGCCTGTCGGGGCCACAACGATCATCCGTTTCGGGGATGCTTTTTTCAGGTCTCGCAGGAAAGTAGTTTTGCCTGTACCGGCTTTCCCAGTAAGAAAGATGTTCCGGTTTGTGTATTTAACAAATTCAAAAGCTAACTGCAGATCCTGATTAGTGACAGTTTCCATATTATGTTCTACATTTATTTATAAAAGTATTAAAAGCAGTTCATATTGTCAGTACTTAATTTCGAGAGCAAGTAACTTAGTCAGGAGTGAGGTGTGAGCAAATGACTAAGAGACTAAGAGACTTAGAAAAAGTGACTTAGACTCAGAAATATACTCTTTTCATTGGGCCGTTGTGCCATTACGCCATTGCGCCGTTGAGCCATTGTTCGTTTTAAACCCGATTCGTTTTCGTTGTTTAAAATCGGTTTCTTCCTGTTTTGTTTGTTCCAATACTTTAAGATATTCAAAGATCAGAGTAACTTTTTCATCAAGATCAATATCTTTCTTTTCAAGCATTTCCAGTTTATTCAAAATTTCCTTATGTGACTCTATCACTGTTCGCATTCTGCTAAAGATCCTCACTATTTGGATATTAATCTGTATGGCTCGCTCACTGTTTAAAACACTTGCCAGCATTAAAAGACCATACTCTGTAAATGCAAACGGTGTAACTCTTAGTCCAAATTTCTCAATATTGGAGGTGCCAAATTGGTACCTCCAATTTCAATTTGAGATCGCAAATTGCGACTTCTGTTTTCGATCTTTCAGGTTATCACAATTTGTGATAACTTCATCATGATTTATAATTTCTCAAATTCATAACATATGAATTCATTGTCATTTTTCTGATCATTCCTGTTAAGATTACATAAAAGTTCCTCCTCCCAATCAGGATCAATATTTTTTAAGCACGTCAGGCAGAGATATGGTTTCTTAATTGAATCTGGTTTGATTTCATATCCATCATCATCGAACATTCCATTGATTTTGCGAGGATCCATTTCATTGATATGCCTCCT
The DNA here is from genome assembly GCA_050014255.1 of Bacteroidales bacterium. GTDB lineage: Bacteria > Bacteroidota > Bacteroidia > Bacteroidales > VadinHA17 > LD21. The sequence continues at coordinate 71,706 of JBEKDR010000006.1, forward strand.
TCCATACTTATCTCTTTTATCGAGAGCGGATTCAATTTCATAGTCTCCTCTTGGATAATCTCTGCCGGTTATACAACTGAAACAACCAAACTGGGAAGAAGCCGATCCTACTACCCAGATATCCTTCCCACATTTGCATTTAATTCCATTTTTGTAATCGTCCAGAGCTGCTTCAATCCGGACTCTCAGAACCTTCTCATTTTCATTTGGGTTTTTCTTCAAATGAATTTTTACGTACTTGTCAATCGAAATTGGATTCCACATACTTACATAAATTAGATAAATTAATAGCCTTATTTAATTGGATATCACAAATTGTGATTTCCAAATCAGGTGCAAAACGATTTGCTATTTAACTAACGCAGCGAGCGTTTCAATTCAAATTTACAAAAGAAAGCCAGAAAATCAAAAGAAATGTATTATTGAAGACTTAAAGGCGGGTGAGGCACAAGGCGTGAGGTGTGAGGCATGAAGTGTGAGGCGAGAGGCATGAGGCATGATGAACCCTGTGCCCTGTGCTCTGAGCCCTGTGCCTTTCCTCCTTCTTTTGTCCTTTCATTTATTTCATCAATAACCGGTTTTACATCTATATGTCTGTGACCACCTTTTAAATGATGTACTGCAATGTTATGTTTTGTAAATTCTTTCTTCTCAAACTTCTTTTCATCTTTCCCCCAAAACACGATTATCTTTTTATTGTCAATTTTCATTATTTCATGCAGCACATCATACGGCCAGCGCCTGTTATTAAGACCCACCATGTCAAAGAAGTGAATTTTGAAATCTGAATTGTAAGACGGGGAAAGCAATACTATAAATTCCACCTTTTCTTTCCATTCATCACTCATTAAATTGTAAAGAAATGGCACCACTTCAGATCCAAATGAGTAACCGGCAAAAATAAACTTCTCCCGATTATACTTTTTTAAATTCAAATCAATGTAAGGCAAAATACTATCCAGGGTTTGTTGAGGTGTTTTACGCCTGCGGAAATATTTATATGAATTTATACACATCAAAGGGATATTATTTGCACATAAACTGTCGGTCAATTTTTCATCAAAAAAGCTCCTGCCTGAATCACCTGTAAAAAAAATCACTAATGGCTTATTGCTGGTAATGGTATCGCTGCATGCCGGATGCAAAATATAATTTGTTTGCGCCTGGGCAGTGCTATAAAATATAACTAGAAATAAAAACAGATACTTTCTGAACATGGCTGATAAGACAAATGACAAAAGTATAAAGACAAAAGTGAAAAGTGAACACTAAACAGTAAACAGTTAATTAAAACAAAAGATAAAATTAATCTTAAAAAAGATGCACGACGCACGACACACGGAAAGAACAGCTTTAAGGCACAAAGGAATAAGTTATTGGCACGGGGGAACATAGACTATAAACGGAAACTGAGTAGTCGCTCAAGCCCGGTAAGATCAATGGAATTTGGAAAGAACCCACCAAACCAGCGGACACAACGATTTGCATTTATTGGTGAACTCATAGTGTTAATTCTGTTTTAATTCATTCATTATATCATGCAATTTAAAAGGAAGTATAGCGTCACTTTCCGAACAGCCTCCTGAAAAAACCTTTTTTCTTGTGCTTTGGTTCTCTGGTACCTTCATTGCGATAGATCTTCTTGTTCTGGAAAAGATCCATGAATTTGTTAATTATGTTTTTTTCCTTAAAATCAGGACAATTAAGAGCTCCCTGCAAGTCAGGAGGAAGATCGGGAAAGAGGCTTATAAGTTGATGAGCAAGGGTGTCATTATCCTGTACTTTCTTCAATGTCAGTGCCACCAGAGGCAAGGCAAGAGTGCTGCCGGAACCGTAATACCCGTTGTTGAAATGAATAGCCCTTGATGAGGCTCCTACCCTGGTGACAATCACAAGATTCGGATTAAATGCCGTAAACCATGCATCAGAAAAATCCTGCGAAGTGCCGGTTTTCCCCGCTACAGGAAGAGTAATACCATATACGCTTCCCATTGCTGATCCCGTTCCCTCCCGCACTGCTTTTTGCAATATCGCACTTATCAGAATGGATGATCTTTCAGTAAGAACCCTTTCTTTTTGATTATTGAACTGATTCTGCCAGATAATTTCTCCATCAGGACTATTGATAGATATTATATTTTGTGGTTCAATCCTGTATCCGCCGTTAGCAAATGCTGAATAGGCTAAAGCAGTTTCCAGGATGCTTCCCTCTGCTGTCCCCAGCGCGAGCGACGGTGTATTAACCAGCTCAAAGGAAAATCCCAGTTTCCTCCACAACGTATCAAGATTTTCAAAACCTACATTCTTGAACAAATTGTATGTAGGGATATTCATAGAGTGAACCAGCGCTCCGGCCAGTGAATACTTACCACCCAGGGTGTGATCATAATTTACAGGACTCCACTCATCGATTCCTGAAGGAGGAACTGAATCATTATCAAGATACTGACATGGCTGTAAACCCAGTTCGAATGCCTCAGCATAGAGTACAGGTTTGAATGTCGAAGCAAGTTGTCTCCGGGCATAAATCTGATCGTACTGCTGCGATTTAAAATCGATACCTCCAACCCATGCTTTGACAGCTCCTGTTTGCGGATCCATTGCAAGCAGTCCTGCATGCAATAATAATAATGCCTGCTTCAGGCTGTCAGAAACAGTAACTGAATCGGAACGGGAACCGTTCCAGTCAAATATCTGTCGTATGTTCACCTCCCCGGCACGCCTTTCAAATTTGAGGTTCTTAAGTTCCTGCCCAACAAGCTGGCCGATGAATTTCCTGCCTGATGGAGTCTTATACTGCTCATAAAGTCTTTTCTGCATTAATGAGAGATGTTCGCGAAAAGATTCCAGGGCATATTTTTGAAGAGTAAGATTCAATGTGGTTGTAATAGTCAATCCATCTTCCTCAAGATTCCACTTTTTCCCGGTAACAGACCGGACATTTTGTAGTATTTGCTCAGCTTCATTTTTCACATGAATAAGAAAATAGTCTGCAGGTCCATCAGATTCAATATCTTTAAAATTCTGAATAAGTGTCAGTTTACAAAGTGAATCTGCCTGGGATGTTTTCAGATAGTTGTACTTCACCATCTGCTTAAGTACCACATTTCTTCTTGCAACCGCATTTCCGGGATGGAGACGTGGATTATAGAAAGTGCTCGCTTTCAGCATTCCAATCAGGACAGCAGATTCTTCGGGTTTAAGAAGTTCAACCTTTTTATTGAAGTATCTCCGGGCTGCCGTTTCGATTCCATAAATATTTTCTCCGAACGAAACGGTATTCAGGTAAAGGGTCAGTATCTCTTCTTTACTGAATGATTTTTCAAGACGATGGGCGAGTATTGCCTCTTTTGTTTTAATGACCAGAAGAGCTAATCGTCCTGTTTTTTTTCTTCCAAACATGTTCTTTGCCAGCTGCTGGGAAATTGTACTGCCTCCTCCCGAGCCATGGTCATTAAGTATAATCGTTTTAAAGAGAACTCTGAAGAGACTCCTGGAATCAATACCTTTATGCTCAAAGAAACGGGAATCTTCTGTCGCAATCAGAGCGTTAATAAGATTAGTTGGAATTTGTCCGTAAGATATATCTGTCCTGTTTTCAGAAAAGATATTACCAATAAGTTCACCTTCTGAAGATAAGACTGAAGTCGCCACAGCGTTCTTAAAATTCAGAAGTTCCTCTTTGCTTTGCAGATGGCCGAAGAGTCCTATATAAACAGAAAACACAAAAACAGCCGGCAATGCAAGCAAGATTATAGCTATCGCAATTATGGGTTTCCCGTCTTTCTTCACTTTATAGATTGATAATCATACTTTAACGGAGTTTGTTTAATAAAAGTATAGAATCCTGCACACAATACACACGGCAAAAGATAAAAGATAAAATGAGTATCGGGAATCATGCATATTAATACAGTTTTGTTAAAAAATTATATTCTGGTTCTTCCTACCAGAGATTCCTCATTTCGTCACGCCAAGCGTGACTGCATTCGGAATGACAGGACTTTTGGGGAGACAAAGGGAAAAGAGAGGTGGGTGGCCACTGGCGTACCACCACAATTTTAACAAAAATTATAAAATAAAAAGTAAATACCAAATCAGTCACCCGTGG